>NZ_JBHWAQ010000040.1:0-57985 GCF_042743475.1 Streptomyces sp. NPDC059534 | reverse complement strand
GCGGGCTCTCTGTCGGCCCGCCGTTTCTGATGAAGGAAAAGCTACGTTGCGTTCGAGACTCTGGCAACGACTTCGTTGCGTAGGAATCTAATCGTCGCAGGTCAGTGCAGGGATTTCATTGCAACGGTTCTGAAGGTAACGCAACAATGCGCAAGGGATCCATTGCAATGGATTGGAAGTGAACGCTATGCTGAGGGCGTCAGGCCGCACCAAGCGCCCCAGAACGACAGACACGACGCACCACGGAGGAGACCGCGATGCCGGGAGGCCGACTCACCCAGTCCGAACGCCAGCAGATCGCCGCCGGTCTGGCCGACGGCCTGGCGTACGCGGAGATCGCCCGCCGCCTCGACCGGCCGACCTCGACCGTCACCCGCGAGGTCATGCGCAACGGCGGCCCCACCTCCTACCGCGCCGAGCTGGCCCACCGCGCCACCGAGCGCCGCGCCCAGCGGCGCGGTCAGGCCGCGCCCCGGGGGACCGAGGCGCCGCCGCAGCCCCACGGCCGCGACGCGGAGGCGGTGCGCGCGTACGAGGAGACGTTCACGGCCGTCCTCGCCGGCTCGGGCATGCCCGCGATGATGTCCCGGGTGATGGCCTGCCTCACCCTCACCGACACCGGCAGCCTCACCGCGGCCGAACTCGTCCAGCGCCTCCAGGTCAGCCCGGCGTCCATCTCCAAGGCGATCGCGTTCCTGGAGAGCCAGGGCTTCGTCCGCCGGGAGCGCGACGACCGCCGCCGCGAGCGCTACGTCGTCGACGACGACATCTGGTACCAGTCGATGATCGCCAGCGCCCGGTCCACCGCCCAGATCGTCGACATCGCCCGGCAGGGCGTCGGCGTCCTCGGTTCCGACACTCCGGCCGCCGTCCGCCTGGAGAACGTCGCCCGCTTCCTCGACTTCGTCTCCGAGAGCGTCCTGCGCGCCGCCGAGCAGGCCCGCGAGATCCTCAGCGCCAAGCCCGAAAAGGCCGAGGACGCCACCGGCGGGGAGCCGGAGGCGTCCTGAGGGGACCGGATTCGCGTGTCCGCGGATCAGCCGAGCAGGTCGACCGTGATGTGCGGGGCCAGGTCCCGCAGGAAGGCGGGCGCGTCGAAGATCGCGCCGGCCGAGGCGACGCCGACCGTCCTGGTCCGTCCCGTGAGGACGTGGTGGAGCGCCTCCACGGCGAGCGGCGCGCTGACGGCGTAGATGTCCCGGCCGCTCACCACGGCACGCCGCTCCTCGCCGCCGGAGCGGACGACGACGTCGACGAGGAAGGTCTGCGCCGACCGCCCGTGCTCGTCGACCGCGGTCGGCGCCGGGCTGTCGGGGGCGGCCAGCTCGCGCGCCGCCTCGACGGTCATGTAGGTGCGCACCTCGGGGACGGCGAGGTGGCTCGGGACGGTGACGACGTCGGCCATGGTGAACTCCCCGATCACGGACCGGGCCCCCATCGGCTCGGGGAAGGTCCACTCCAGGTGCGGCGCGGCGTCGTCGCGGTACTCGATGCGTCCGTTCGCGAACACGACCCGCCGGCCGTCCCTGCGCTCGCGGGAGACGGTGCCCGCGGCGAGCGTCCCCGCGGTGGGGTGCCAGCCGCTCAGCCCGTAGGCGACGTGCGCCTCGTCGGCCGTCTCCCAGTCGCCCATCGCCGCCGTGACCAGCAGGTCTCCGAGCCCGCCGAAGAAGGCCATCGCGGGGATCACCACGGTTCCGGCGGCCTTCGCGCGGTCCGCGAAGTGCGCGAACGTGTCGAGGTTGGCCTCGATCTCGGCCGCCACGTCCACGTACGGGATCCTCGCCCGCAGCGCCGCCTCGATCACCGGCGCGGCGGTCGCGGCGAACGGTCCCGCGCAGTTGACCACGGCGTCCGCGCCGTCCAGCGCGCGGTCCAGCGCCACCGCGTCGTCGACCGACGCCGGCCGTACGTCGAGGCCCCCGTGCTCCGCCGCGAGCGCCTCCAGCCTGCCCGCGTCCCGCCCCGACAGCACCGGGCGGAACCCCCGGCTCAGCAGCTCCGCCACCACGAACCGCCCGGTGTGCCCGTACGCGCCGAACACCGTCACCGTGTGTCCCGAAGTCATCGCTCTCTCCCCGTCCTCGTTTGTTCAACCGTGAACCATCTTGTCGCGGTCGATCGGCCCGTACGAGTACAGGGAGTGCCACGCGTCGCACACTTTCGGACACGCCAGGCCGCCGCCTTCCGGCAGCGACCCGGCCCGGGTCACGGGGTGCCCAGCTGGGCGGGGACCGGGGCCGAGTGCAGGACCGTCAGACCGGAGACGGCGCGGGTGAGGGCCACGTAGAGCCGCCGCAGGCCGGTCCGCTCGTCCGGTTCGCCGTCGACGACCGCGGCGGGCTCGTCGAGGACGACGTAGTCGTACTCCAGACCCTTGGCGAGCGAGGCGGGCACGAGGGTCAGCCGGGACTCGGCGGTCGTCTCCTCGCCGGGGGACAGATAAGCCAGACCGGCCGCCGTCAGGGCCTCCGCGAGCGGGGCGATCCGCGCGTCGGCGGCGATCAGACCGACGGAGCCCTCGTGGACGAGGGAGTCGACACAGGCCGCGACGACGTCCGCGTCCAGGTCGTCGGAGGCGCGGACCGCCAGCGAGCCCGGGTTCTCCCGCACCGACTCGACCGCCGCCAGCCCCGGCGACATGTGCGGAAGAAGCCGCGAGGCGTACGCGATCACCTCACGGGGCACGCGGAAACCGGCGGTCAGCTCCTCCACCACCGCCTCCGGCTTCCCCAGATGGCCCAGCGCCTGAGCCCAGCTCCCCGTCGCCCACGGGGTGGTGCCCTGCGCCAGGTCGCCCAGGACCGTCGCCGAACCGGTCGTGCAGCGGCGGCCCACGGCGCGGTACTGCATCGGGGAGAGGTCCTGCGCCTCGTCGAGGACCACATGACCGAGCGAGTGCGTCCGCTCCACCAGGTCCTTCGCCTCGTCGATCAGCACGGCGTCGGCCGCCGACCACTTCGCCGCCCTCACGCTGCGGGCCGGCCTCGCCCACAGCAGCAGCTTCTGCTCGTCCTCCGTGAGCAGCCCCTCGGCCTGCTCCGCCAGGAACTCCGGGTCGCTCAGCAGCCGCAGCACCAGCTTGGCCGGCTCCACGGCCGGCCAGCACTCCTTCACGACGGCCTTCACCGCGGGATTGCGCGCGACGGCGTTCTGCACCCGGTCGTCGGGCGCCTCGCCCGCCTGCTCCATCCGGACCAGCACCGCGTGCGCGACGCGCTGCGGAAGCGCGTCACGGGCCGCCCCGTACCGGATGTCGCGGTCGATCAGCTCCTGGACGATCTCCTCCAGCTCGTACGCCGGCACCCGCCAGCGGCGCGAACCCCGCACCACCATCAGGGACTCCTTCGGCAGCGCGATGTGCGAGCGGACCGCCCGCCGCAGCACCTCCGCCATCCGGGCGTCGCCCTTGACGACCGCCGTCGCCGCCTCGTCCGTCCCGCGCACCTCGACGTGCGCGACGAGGTCGTCGACGGTCGCCTGCTGCACCTCCAGCTCGCCCAGGGCGGGCAGGACCTGCTCGATGTAGTGCAGGAAGGACCGGTTCGGACCGATGACCAGGGTGCCGGTGCGGGCGAGCCGCTCCCGGTGCGCGTACAGCAGGTAGGCGACACGGTGCAGGCCGACGGCCGTCTTGCCGGTGCCGGGCCCTCCCTGGACGCACACGGACCCGGACAGGTCGGACCGGACGATCTCGTCCTGCTCGGGCTGGATCGTCGCCACGATGTCCCGCATCGGGCCCACGCGCGGCCGCTCGATCTCCGCCTGGAGCAGCCGGCTCGTCCGCTCCAGCTCCGCCGGGTCGGACAGGTGCTCGTCCTCGTACGCGGTCAGTTCGCCGCCCGTGTACCCGAAGCGGCGGCGCAGCCCCACGTCCTGCGGGTCCTTCTTCGACGCCCGGTAGAACGGCTGCGACACCGGCGCACGCCAGTCGATCACCATCGGATCGCCGCCGGCGTCGTGCACGTGCCGCCGCCCGATGTAGAAGCGCTGGCCCTCCTGCGTGGTGTGCAGGTAGTCGAGCCGCCCGAAGAACAGCGGGGTGCCGGAGAGGTCGGCCAGCGCCTTGATCCGGTCCTCGATCTGCCGCCCCAGCACCAGCGAGTTGACCCAGTTCGCCGTGACGTCCTTGATGTCGAGCGCCTCGACGTCCTCGCGCATCGCGCGCAGTGCGGCGCGGGACGAGGACAGATGGGCGCGCTCCCGCGAGAGCGGGTCGGAAACGGACACGGTGAAGCCTCCGGGCAGGTGGATACGCGGACACGACGAGGTGGCCGCCGGTTTCCGACCGGGCGGCGGCGCTCCACGAACGGGAGGCGGGGAAGCCGGCAAGTCTAACTCCGGCCACCGCACCCGGCGAACCCCTTTTCCCCCCGGCGCCCGGCCCCCGCCGTCACCTCGGCGCCGGCCCGAACCGGTCCTTGTACGCCGACGGGGTGATGCCGGTCTCGCGGCGCATCAGCGTGCGCAGACGGGCGGCGGTGCCGAGGCCGCTGCGCCGCGCGACCGTCTCGAAGCGGGACTCGCCGCGCTCGATCAGCCGGCAGGCCAGGGCAAGCCGTTCCCCCGTGAGCCAGGCCAGCGGTGTCGTACCCAGCTGGGCCCGGAAACGGCGGTGCAGCGTCGCCGGACTGACCGCCGCACGGGCCGCGAGGTCGGAGACCGCGAGAGGCGAGTCCAGCCGCTCCAGGGCCCAGGCCAGCACCGGCGCCAGGGACTCGTCGCGGATGTCGGGCATGGGACGCTCCACGAACTGCCGCTGCCCGCCGTCCCGGTGGGCCGCGAAGACCAGCCGCCGGCTCACCGCGTTGGCGACCTCCGCGCCGTGGTCGCGGCGGACCACGTGCAGCCCGAGATCCAGCGCCGCCGAGCTCCCCGCGGCGGTGAGGATGTCGCCGTCGTCCACGAACAGCACGTCCGACGCGAGGTGGACGGACGGGAAGCGGGCACGGAAGGAATCCGCCCACTGCCAGTGCGCGGTGGCACGGCGGCCGTCGAGGACCCCGGCCTCGGCCAGCGTGAAGGCGCCGCTGCAGAAGCCGACCAGCCGCGCACCGCGGGCGTGCGCCCGTCGGACGGCATCGAGCACGGCGGGGCGGCGGGGCACCTCGGTGTCCGGGCGGTTGGGGACGATCAGGGTGTCCGCCGTGTCGGCCGCCTCCAGTCCTGCGACTCCCGTGAGGGTGAAGAACCCGTCGCGCATCAGGGTGCGGGGCTCGGGTGAGCAGAGCGCGAAATCGTAGAGGTCACGGCCGATCTCCGGCCTGCGGAGACCGAAGACCTCGGTCGCGCAGCCGAGCTCGAAGGGGTTCGAGTTCTCGTCCACGATCACGACGACCCGGTGGACGCCCGCCGTGCGCACCGCGTGCGAGGAATCATTCGACATGTGCGATTCCTAGCACTCACGCCGACCACGAGCGGTGACGAAGGATCGGCCCATGAGCAGCGAACCCCTCTCCCTCGGCACGGCCCTGGCCTCCTTCGACGCCCTGTGGAGCCCCCGCATCGTCACCCGCGTCAACGACTACGACGTCCGCGTCGCCAAGGTCGAGGGCGAGCACGTCTGGCACGCCCACGACGACACGGACGAGTTCTTCCTGGTACTCGACGGAGAGCTGCGCATCTCCCTGCGCGAGCCCGGCGGGGAACGCACGGTCCTGCTTCCCCGGGGGTCCGTCTTCACCGTCCCCCGGGGCACGGAGCACAGGCCGTCCGCTCCGTCCGGCGCCGCGATCCTCATGTTCGAGCCCTCCGGGACCCCGACCGTGGGCGACCGCCACGACGACATCCCCGACCACGTGGACGCGACGACCGGGCACCCCCTCGACGCCTGAGACGGACACCCCCTAGGGGCGGGGTCCGTCTCACGGCGGACCCCGGTTCCCTCCTCAGGCCGATGTGTTCGGAATGTCCGGATTCCATGATGGGGGTATGACCGCGACGACGTTCACCCTCGTGACCACCGTGCCCCGGCCCCACCGCCTCGCCACCGCCGTACGAGCGATACGCGCCTTCGGCGGCGCGGCGGCCGCCGTCACCCTCCTCGGCGACTACGGCCCGCCGGAGGCCGGCGTCAGGAACCCGCGCTTCGCCCCTACGGTGCCAGCAGCTCGTCCGCGTCCATGATCCGGTAGGCGTACCCCTGCTCCGCCAGGAACCGCTGGCGGTGCGCCGCGAAGTCCTGGTCGATGGTGTCGCGGGCGACCACCGAGTAGAAGTGCGCCTGGTGGCCGTCGGCCTTCGGGCGGAGCACCCGGCCCAGACGCTGCGCCTCCTCCTGCCGGGAACCGAACGTGCCCGACACCTGGATCGCGACCGTGGCCTCCGGGAGGTCGATCGAGAAGTTCGCGACCTTCGACACCACGAGGACGCTGATCTCGCCCGTACGGAACGCGTCGAAGAGCTTCTCCCGCTGCGCGTTCGACGTCTCGCCCTTGATCACCGGCGCGTTCAGGTGCTCGCCCAGCTCGTCCAGCTGGTCGATGTACTGGCCGATGACGAGGATCTGCTGCCCGGCGAACTTCTTCACCAGGGCCTCCGTCACCTTCCGCTTCGTCGCCGTCGTCGCGCAGAAGCGGTACTTCTCCTCCGCCTCGGCCGTCGCGTACGCCAGCCTCTCGGAGTCGGTCAGGTTCACCCGCACCTCGACGCAGTCGGCGGGCGCGATGTACCCCTGCGCCTCGATCTCCTTCCACGGCGCGTCGAACCGCTTCGGCCCGATGAGCGAGAACACGTCCGACTCGCGCCCGTCCTCCCGGACCAGCGTCGCGGTCAGCCCGAGCCGACGCCGCGCCTGGAGGTCGGCCGTGAACTTGAAGACGGGCGCGGGCAGCAGGTGCACCTCGTCGTAGACGATCAGACCCCAGTCCCGGGAGTCGAAGAGCTCCAGGTGCGGGTAGACGCCCTTCCGCCGGGTCGTGAGCACCTGGTACGTGGCGATCGTGACCGGCCGGATCTCCTTCTTGGTCCCGCTGTACTCGCCGATCTCGTCCTCGGTCAGCGAGGTCCGCTTCACCAGCTCGTGCTTCCACTGCCGCGCCGAGACGGTGTTGGTGACCAGGATCAGCGTCGTCGCCTTCGCCTGCGCCATCGCGCCCGCCCCGACCAGCGTCTTCCCCGCGCCGCAGGGGAGCACGACCACGCCGGAACCGCCGTGCCAGAAGCCGTCGACCGCCTGCCGCTGGTACGGCCGCAGGCTCCAGCCGTCCTCGGCCAGGTCGATCGGGTGCGCCTCCCCGTCCACGTATCCGGCGAGGTCCTCGGCCGGCCACCCCAGCTTCAGCAGCGTCTGCTTGATCTGCCCCCGCTCGGACGGGTGCACGACGACGGTGTCCGCGTCGATCCGCTCCCCGACCAGCGGCTGCACCTTCCTCGACCGGAGGATCTCCTCCAGGACCGGCCGGTCGGTGCTGGTCAGGACCAGGCCGTGCGTCGGGTGCTTGGACAGCGTCAGCCGGCCGTACCGCGCCATGGTCTCGGCGATGTCGACGAGCAGCGCGTGCGGCACGGGATACCGCGAGTACTCGACGAGCGCGTCCACCACCTGCTCGGCGTCGTGCCCGGCGGCCCGCGCGTTCCACAGCCCCAGCGGCGTCAGCCGGTAGGTGTGGATGTGCTCCGGCGCCCGCTCCAGCTCCGCGAAGGGTGCGATGGCCCGGCGGCACGCCTCGGCGAGCTCGTGGTCGACCTCCAGGAGCAGCGTCTTGTCGCTTTGAACGATGAGTGGCCCATTCACGTGCGCTCAGGTCCTTCCCGGGCCGCTCCGATGACGGCCAATCCTCCAGTCTGCCCGATGCGGGGCCGCCGTGGGGCGTTCGTCACGGCGCGGGCGACCGCGTCCCCGCGCGCCGGGTGCCCGGCCCCCGACCGTCGTGTCATGAGTACATGGCACATGCCGGATGAGTATGTGCGCCCTGATGCGGCCCGCCGGAGGACGGTGGGATGGAGGGCATGCCCCCGTACGACCCCGCCGCGCACGACCCGATCTGGTGGGCGGCGCCGCTGACCGGGACCCTCGGCGGGCCGCTGCTGGCACTGCTCACCGGGACCATGGCCGGCCTGCCGACCGCGCACCCGGCCGTGATCGCCGGCATCCTGCTGCTGCCCGTCCTGGTGGCGGCCCCCACCTGGTCCCTCCCGCGCACCACGAACCGGCGGCGGGCCCGGCGCGTCCTCGCCGGACTCGCGTGCGCCGTCGGCCTCGCCTGCCCCGCGCTCACCGGCGCCCTCGGCACCGTGCTCCTCGCGACGGCGCGCTGACCGGCGGAATCCGCTCCTGAACCGGAGCGGGGATCACACCTGGTCGTCGGCGAGTTCCGCCACCCCCGTGATGCGGTGCAGCGGATACGTACGGACCTCGTCGGCCGTGTGGTCGTAGCCGGTCACGAAGCCGCCCTCGACACGGACCGGGGCGATGACCCGCTGACTGGCGGCGCCGTCGGCGTTCACGTAACCGATCCAGACGGCCGAGCCGGTCATCGCGGCGGCCTGCACCGTGGCCAGGGTCTCGGCGGCGGAGGTGCGGGGCAGCGTGCCCGGGGCGGTCGCCACCGCCGGCTCCTTGCGCACCACCGTCGCGGCCCGGTCACCGGCGCGGACCGCCTTCACCGCGGCGCCGAGGAGAGTGGTGTCCGGCGCGGGCGGGCCGTCCGGCACCGGGACGGGCGCCGTACGGGCCGGCGTGCGGTAGGCGTCGGCGCGGGTCACCAGGACATCGCCCTGCGCGGACTCGGCGGCCGGGGCGTACCCCATCGACCGCAGCCCCGCGAGCAGGGACGCCGGATCGGTCTGCGCGGCCAGCACCGTCGGCGCGAGCCGGCGCAGGCCGAGCGCCGCCGAGCGGCGGTCGGCCAGGATCTCGCCCAGGACCGTGTCGTCGTCGCACCGCAGGTACGCCGACGCGGCCCCGACCTTCAGATGCCCGTGCCGCCGCGCCACGTCGTCGACGAGGTAGGCGAGCGGCTGCGGGACCGGCGTACGGGAATGCGCGGCGAGGAAGGCGTGCAGATCGGTCGCGGCCTGCCCGGAATCCAGCGCGCGCCGTACCGAGCCGGGCGTGAACCGGTACACCGTCGCGCCACCCTTCGACTCCACGTCCGCCAGGACGGCCAGCGCGTCGGCGAGCGGGCGCCGCAGCGGACCGGGCGCCACGGCCGTCAGATCGGCCTGGAGAAGGACGTGGTCGACGGCCTCCGGGAGCAGCGGGGCCAGCAGGGTCGCCGCCCGCGCGGCGGCCACCGACAGCTCCACCCCGCCCCCGTGGTCGGCCGCGGCCGCGGCCTCCGCCAACGGCAGGTTGAGCAGCGCCCGGGCCGGCCCCGAGAGGGCGCCGCGGCCGGTGAGCCCGAGAAGCTCGGCCTCGGCGAGCGTCCAGCGCGCCAGCCGCGACCGCAGGTCCCCGTGGACCTCCGGAGCCGGGCCCGCGTCCGCCACCTCGTCCGCACCGGTCGTCGGGCGCGGCGGCCGCGGCGGACCGGCCGAGGCCGAACCCCGCAGCGGACGCTCCCAGCGGAGCCGCGCGAACAGCGACTCGGGCTCGACGGCGCCGCCGGGCGGCAGCATCGCGAGGAGTTCGAGCACCCGGTGGCGCACCTCGGGCGCGGGCGCCCGGTCCAGGTCCGGGCCGAGGACCGAGAGCGTACGGCCCTTGGCGTCCTGCCCGCCGACCAGACCGGACGTCCGGGTCGCGGTCAGCCACGGCGTCACGAGCCGCGCCCAGCGCTCCGCCGGCGGCAGATCCAGCCAGTCGTCGTAGGCGGGCGTCGGCGCGTACCGCTCGTCGGCCTCGCCGTCCGAGGCGAGCAGCCCCGCCCCGTAGGTCAGCTCCAGCCAGAACGCGGCCGTCTCCTCCGTGACGTCCAGGGCCGCCGCGGTCCGCTTCAGGTCCCGTACGGCCAGCCCGCCCGCCCGCAGCACCGGCGGGCCGCCCTGGTCCCAGGACTTCAGCAGCTCCTCGACGGTCGCGAGCGCCACGTGCGCCTGCCCGGCCGCCGCGCTGTCCGCCACCTGGGGACGGTAGTCGCGCAGCACCGCCGGCCTCGGCGCCACCGGCTCCGGCGACCGGTGCGCCCGCCCGCCCCGCAGATGCAGCGCCACCTCGCGCGGCAGCACCATCGTCCGCGGCGACACCGGCAGCAGCAGACCCCGGTCGCGCAGCCAGCGCACCGGCGGCGTCGGGTTCGCCGTCACCTCGCCGTACGGCGGACCCCACACCAGCCGGTCCAGGACGGTCAGCGCGTCCGGCGACGCCGTGTCGAGCAGCTCGCCCATCCGCACCGGATCGGTGAACAGCGCCGTCAGCACCGCCACCGCCGACACCGGGTCGTGCGTCGACGTCAGCCCCGCCGCCGCGATGATCTCCTGCACCCGGCCCGGTGACATCCCGGCCGTCGCCTCCGCGACCGTCGGCCCCAGACCCGTCGGCGACGGGTGCTGCGCCGACGGCGCGAGCAGCTCCCGCGCGGTCCGCACCAGCCGCAGCCGGTCGTCCTCGCCCCACACCAGCGCCTGCTCGCGCAGCAGCGCCACCGTCCCCGGCAGCGCCGCCTCGATCACCGGATCACCCTCGTCACCGGTCAGCAGCGCCAGGAGGACGGGATACGGGGCCGGGTCCGGAGCCACCGCGAGCGCTTCGGCCGTCTGGAGGGCGAACCGGTCCAACCGCTCCAGCGCCCGCACCACCGACCCCCGCGTCCCCGCGCGCGTCGCCAGCTGCGTCAGGTCGTTCGGCACCGGGTTCAGCAGATCCGGGCGCGCCCGCAGCAGCGCGGCAAGCCCGTCGTCGCCCCGCGCGCGCAGTACCTCCGCGAGCGTGCGCGGCGCCGCGGCGGCGCCAGTTACCTCGGGCACGTGCGCCTCCCGGTCGAGCTCACCGATCCCCATCCGCCCCACGTTAGCTCCAATCCGCACGGCGGAGTCCGCCGCGCAGGCGCTAACGTCGGCGCGTACCGGGCGAACCGGCCGTGGAGGGGCACCGTGGGGATCGAGAGCGACCAGCTTGTCTACGACTATCTGAGCCGGGTCGGCGACCTGGCCCAACAGCGCCACCTTCCCGCGAGCGACCGCATGCGCCTCGTCTCCGGCCTCCGCAACGAGATCGACCGCCGTCGCGCCACCCACGGCCAGGAGACCCCCTCCGCCGTCCGCGACATCCTCGGCTCCCTCGGCACCCCCGACGAAATCGTCGACCGCGCCACCCCCGCACCCACCCACCCCGTCCCCTCACCCCGCCCGAGCGACGACACCCGGTCTGACGACGCCCGGTCCGGCGACGGCCGGTCGGGAGACGGCCAGGCGGGAGACGGCCGGTCAGGAGACGGCCGGTCCGAGGACGGCTCGGATCGCGGAGGCCGGTCGGGTGGGTTCCGGTGGCCCGGCCGCCGTGCCCGCGGCGGTACGGCGGCATCCGCGCGGACTCGGGGCGGCGCCCGGTCCGTGGGGGTGGGCAAGGACGTAGCGGGCCCGGGCGTGTCGGGCGGCGCAGGCGCGCGGGGAGCGCGGGGCGCGGCCAAGGCGTCCGCCTCCGACGGCGCCGCCGTCGACGCACCCGACCGCGCCGATCCCGGTGCGGAGGGGGAGACGGACTGGTGGGAGACGGACGCCGCCGACGGTCTGCCGGGGTTCTTCGGCGGGGTCGAGCGGCCGGACCTCTTCGCACCGCCGGTTCCGGACGAGGACGAGGAGGAGGAGGAGGAGCCCGCCCCGGGCAAGCGCCGCGGCCTCGCCCGCGTGCTGCGGCTCCGCAAGGACACCGCGCCCGCCCCGGCCGCCGAGGACGTGCCGGAGGCCGGGTCCGAGCCGACGGGTCGGTCCGTCCTGCGCCTCGGAAGCCCTGTCGTCGTCCTCGCCTCGCTGCTCCTGCTCGGCGGCGCGGCCTTCGGTTCGCTCCTCGCGCTGGCCGCCGGCTGGCTCCTCGCGTACGCTTCCCGCCGCCTCACCCCGGCCGAGAGCAAGGGCGCGGTCCTCGTCATCCCCGGCCTGGCCGCCACCGCCGGAGCGGTCTGGCTCTGGGGCCGTGTCGGCGGCCGCTGGGGCGCCGCCGTCGCCCCGGGCGGCGAGGCACTGGGCGCGGCCGTCACGGAAACCTGGCCCTGGACCCTCAGGAGCGCCGCGATCGCCTCCGCGCTCTTCCTTCTCTGGCGCTCCCGCAGGTACTGAGAGCGGCGCGCGGCCCCGGCCGAGCTCCCGTTCCCGCCCCGCCCCGCCCCCGCTAGGAAACCGGCTCCGGCTCCGGTTCCGCGTGCCAGGGGGCGCCCGGGACGACGAGGGGGGAGCCGGTGACGGGGTCGGGGACGACGACGGAGTGCAGGCCGAAGACGTCGTGGACGAGGTCGGCGGTCACGATCCGGTCCGGGGGGCCTTGGGCGACGACGCGGCCGGACTTCATGGCGATGAGGTGGTCGGCGTAGCGGGCGGCCTGGTTGAGGTCGTGGAGGACGAGGACGACGGTGCGGCCGCGGAGGCGGTTGAGGCGCCGGACCAGGTCGAGGACCTCGACCTGGTGGGAGATGTCCAGGTAGGTGGTGGGCTCGTCGAGGAGGAGGAGGTCCGTCTCCTGGGCGAGCGCCATCGCGATCCAGACGCGCTGGCGCTGGCCGCCGGACAGTTCGTCGACGGAGCGGTCGGCGAGGGCGGTCACGTCGGTGCGGGCCATGGCGTCGACGACGGCCCGTTCGTCCTCGTCGGACCACTGCTTCCACCAGCTCTGGTGGGGCTGGCGGCCGCGGGAGACCAGGTCGGCGACGGTGATGGCCTCCGGGGCGACGGGGGTCTGCGGGAGGAGCCCGATGGAGCGGGCGATGCGCTTGGTGGGGAGCTTGGCGAGCTCCTCGCCGTCGAGGAGGACCGCGCCGCCCGCCGGTTTGAGGAGCCGGCCGAGCGCGCGCAGGGTGGTGGACTTGCCGCAGGCGTTGGGGCCGACGATGACGGTCACCCGGCCGTCGGGGACTGCGAGGTCCAGCCTGTCGACGACGGTGCGGTCCTCGTAGGCGAGCGTCAGCCCGCGTGCGGTCAGCCTGCTGCTCACGCCTTGCCTCCAGCGGTTCCCGAGTGTGCGGCGGTACGGCTCCGGACGATGAGCCAGATCAGATAGGGGGCGCCGACGGCCGCCGTGAGGACGCCCACGGGCAGTTCGACGGGGGAGAAGAGCCGCCGGCCGAGGAGGTCGGCGACGACCACGATCACCGCGCCGGCGAGTGCGGAGCAGAGGAGCGGGATCTGCGCGGTCCGCGTCGTGCGGCGGGCGATCTGCGGGGCGAGCAGGGCGACGAAGTCGACCGGCCCGGCGACGCCGGTCGCGACGGACGCGAGGACGACGCCGACGGCGACCAGCCCGAGCCGTACCCGGCCGAGGCGCACGCCGAGCGCGGTCGCCGTGTCGTCGTCGAGGGACACGGTCCGCTGCGCGCGGGCGGCCCACAGCACGGCGGGCAGCATCAGGAGCAGTGTCCAGCGGATGGGCGCGGACTCGTCCCAGCCGCGTCCGTTGAGGGAGCCCGTCATCCAGATCTGGGCCTGCTGGGCGACGAGGTAGTCGCCCTTGGTCATGAAGAGCGTCGTCAGGGACCGCAGGGCGATCGCGAAGCCGATGCCGATGAGCACGAACCGGGTCGCGTGCAGCCCGCCGCGCCAGGCGAACACGTACACGAGCGCGGCGGCGAGGATGCCGCCCGCGATCGACAGGTACGGCAGGACGGTGTACGAGGTGAGGCCGAAGGTCATCGCGGCGACGGTGACGGCCCCGGCGCCCTGGCTGATGCCGATGATGTCGGGGCTGGCGAGCGGGTTGCGGGCCACGGTCTGGATGAGCGCGCCCGCGATCCCGAAGGCGGCGCCGACGGCGAGGGCGACGACGAGCCGGGGCTCGCGCAGCTCCTCCACCACGAACGCGGACGGCGACGGCTGCCCGAGGAGGACGCGGACGACCTCGGAGGGGGCGACGAACCGCTCGCCGACGCAGAGGTACGCCACCGAGGCGGCCGCCAGGAGGAGCAGCAGGCCCGCGGCGACGGTGGCCGAGCGCCGGTGGACGAGGAACGAGCCCCGGCCGGCGCGCACGAGCCCGTATCCGGCGGGCCGGACGCGGGGCCGGGCGATGGCGCGGACGGGGGCGGCGGCGGGGGCGGTCATGCCGGCACCGCCTTCCGGCGCACCAGGGTGACCAGGAACGGCACTCCGATGAGGGCCGTCATCACTCCGGCCGGGACCTCGCCCGGCGGGAACACGATCCGGCCGGCGACATCGGCCACGAGCAGCATCACCGGTCCGATGAGCGCGGCCATCGGCAGCACCCAGCGGTGGTCGGAGCCGACCACGGCCCGGGCGATGTGGGGGACGGCGAGGCCGACGAAGGCGACGGGCCCGGCGGCGGCCACCGCGGCCCCGGTGAGCACGGTCGCGCCGAGGCCGCCGACGATCCGGACGGTCGCGACCCGCTGCCCGAGGCCCTTGGCGACGTCCTCGCCGAGCGCCAGCGCGTCGAGGCCGCGCGCCACGGAGAGCACGAGGACGGCGCCGAGGAGCAGGAAGGGCCAGATCTGGCCGACGATCTGGGCGTCGCGCCCGTCGAGCGAGCCGATCTGCCAGAACCGGAACTCGTCGAGCGCCGACGCCTTGGTGGTGAGGACGCCGGTGGTGACGGACAGCAGCAGCGCGTTGATCGCGGCGCCGCCGAGCGCCAGCTTCACGGGGGTCGCCCCGCCGCGTCCGCCGGACGCGATCGCGTAGACGGCGACGGAGGCGATCGCGGCGCCGGCGAAGGCGAACCACACGTACCCGCCGAGGCTGTGCACCCCGAAGAAGGCGACGGCGAGCACCACGGCCACCGAGGAGCCCTGGCTGATGCCGAGGATGCCGGGGTCGGCGATCGGGTTGCGGGTGATGCCCTGGAGGGCGGTCCCGGCGAGCGCCAGCGCGGCGCCGACCATCAGACCGATGAGCGTGCGGGGCACCCGGAGCTGTCGTACGACCTCGGCGTCGGCGCTCGTCCCGCCGTGCAGCAGGGCGTCGAACACCGTGGCGGGCGCGATGGGCCGGGCGCCCACGGCGAGGCTGAGGAGCACGGCGACGAGCAGGGCGACGACAGCCGCCGAGGTCGCGAGGACCCGTCTGGAGGGGAATGCGGCTGTCATGGGGACCCATCGGGGGAGTGCGGGGGCGCGTCCTGGTTTGGTAAGGCTCGCCTCAGTGTAAACAGCACTCATATGCGAACGCCCGGGGCCCGAAGTCCTCCAGAATGGGCCCCATGACCTCGATGACGACCCCGCCCGCGCCCGCTTCCCCGCTCACCGTCGGCTTCGACCTCGACCTGACGCTGATCGACACCCGTCCGGGCATCAAGGCCGCGTTCGAGGCGTTCTCCGCCGAGGTCGGCGCCCCGATCGACGCCGACCTCGTCGTCAGCCGCCTCGGGCCGCCCCTGGAGCAGGAGATGGCCCACTGGTTCCCCGCGGAGCTCGTCCCCGAGATGACCGCCCGCTACCGGGCGCTCTACCCCGTGTACGCGATCGAACCCTCGCACCCGATGCCGGGCGCCCGGGACGCCGTCCAGGCCGTGCGCGAGGCGGGCGGGCGGACGATCGTCGTCACCGCGAAGAACGGCCCGCACGCCGAACTGCACCTCGCGCACCTCGGCATCGAACCCCACGCGGTCGTCGGCGGCCTGTGGGCCGAGGGCAAGGCGGAGGCACTGCGCGCCCACGGCGCCCAGGTGTACGTCGGCGACCACGTCGGCGACGTCCGCGGCGCCGCCACCGCCGGCGCCCTCTCGGTGGCCGTGGCCACCGGCCCCTGCGCCCCCGACGAGCTCCGCGCGGCCGGTGCCGACGTGGTCCTCGCGGACCTGACGGACTTCCGCCCCTGGTGGGAGACCTACCGGGGCTGAGCCGCCGCGGCGGACCCCGCCCGTGCCTGCCGCCGCTGGGCCGCGATCGACCGCAGCACCCCGGCGGCGGCGACGAGGAATCCGACGCCCATCAGCATCGAGACGGTGTACGCGACGGTGGGGAACGGGTCCGTGCCGAGGAACAGCGGAGCCACCGTGACCAGCGTCGCTACCGCGCCGATGGCGAACAGCACGACACCGGCCTTGACGAGGCCGTCACCGGGGGCACTGTCGTTCACCGGCACGGCGGGGGTTTCACTACGCATCCGGCCAGGGTAGTTCCCAGGCCAGAGGAACACTCCGGCGACGTCTTGTCAGCGGTCCCCGGAGCACTAGCCTTGGTGCCGGCGGGTCGGGCGACCCGCCGTTTGGCATCCCCAGCGACGAGTACGAGGACGAGGAACGACGTGCCTACCGGCAAGGTCAAATGGTTCAACAGTGAGAAGGGCTTCGGCTTTCTCTCCCGCGACGACGGCGGCGACGTCTTCGTCCACTCGTCGGTGCTCCCTGCCGGAGTCGACGCACTGAAGCCGGGTCAGCGGGTGGAGTTCGGGGTCGTCGCCGGTCAGCGCGGCGACCAGGCGCTGTCCGTCGCGATCCTCGACCCGACCCCGTCCGTCGCCGCGGCGCAGCGCCGTAAGCCCGACGAACTGGCGTCCATCGTGCAGGACCTGACGACGCTCCTGGAGAGCATCACACCGGCCCTGGAGCGCGGCCGCTACCCGGAGAAGGCGCAGGGCAAGAAGATCGCCGGCCTGCTGCGGGCGGTGGCGGACCAGCTCGACGTGTAGGCCCGGGGCCGCGGGGCCTACGGGAAGGACAGCGCGTCCGGCGCGAGGGGCGGCACGAGCCCCTCGGCCGCGGCGCGGGTGAGCAGCCCGCGGACCGCCGCGTAGCCGTGCTCTCCCAGGTCCGCGGTGAACTCGTTGACGTAGAGCCCGATGTGCTGGTCGGCGACCTTGGGGTCCATCTCCTGGGCGTGCTCCAGGACGTACGGACGCGAGACCTCGGGGTCGTCCCAGGCCATGCGCACGGAGGTACGGGCGGACTCGGCGAGCTGCCGCAGGGTCTCCGCGCCGAGGGAACGGCGGGCGACGATCGCGCCGAGCGGGATCGGCAGCCCCGTCGTCGACTCCCAGTGCTCGCCCATGTCGGCGAGGCAGTGCAGGCCGTAGCCCTTGTACGTGAAGCGGGCCTCGTGGATGACGAGCCCCGCGTCGACCTTCCCGTCCCGCACGGCGGGCATGATCTCGTGGAACGGCATCACGACGACGTTCCCGACCCCGCCCGGCACGGTCTCCGCCGCCCACAGCCGGAAGAGCAGATACGCCGTCGAGCGCTCGCTCGGCACCGCGACCGTCTTCCCCGCGAGGTCCGCCCCGGACCCGGCGTCCCGGGTGAGGACCAGCGGCCCGCAGCCCCGGCCGAGGGCGCCGCCGCAGGGCAGCAGCGCGTACTCGTCGAGAATCCACGGCAGCACGGCGTACGACACCTTCAGGACGTCGTGGTCGTCGGTGCCGCCCTCCGCCCAGCCGTTGGTGACGTCGATGTCGGCGAAGGTGACGTCGAGCCGCGGCGCGCCGGGCACCCGGCCGTGCGCCCAGGCGTCGAAGACGAACGTGTCGTTCGGGCAGGGCGAATAGGCGATCTTCAGCTTGGTCACGACGGCTCCACGAAGACGGTCCTGCTGAGCAGCTCGAAGGAGTGCCGGAGCGCGTCCAGGGCCTGCCCGATGCGCCAGGCGGCGCGGTCGCGCGGCCCGACGGCGTTCGACACGGCCCGGATCTCGACGACGGGCACGCCGTACGCGGCGGCGGCCTCGGCGACGCCGAACCCCTCCATCGCCTCGGCGGCGGCCCCGGGATGCCGCTTTGCGAGCTCGGCGGCGCGTCCGGCGGTCCCGGTGACGGTGGAGACGGTGAGGACCGGCCCCACGGTGTGTGCCAGGCCCCCGGCGCCCAGGGCGGCGGCGACGGCGCCGGTCAGCGCCTCCGGCACGGTGTGCGCGGAGCGGCCGAAGCCGAGCTCCTCGACGGTCAGGTAGCCGTCGGGCGTCTGCGCCCCGAGATCGGCGGCGACGACGGACCCGGAGACGACGACGCTCCCGACCGGTGCCACCGGCTGGAACCCGCCGGCGATCCCGGCGGAGACGACGAGGTCGTACGGACCTCGGCCGGCGGCGTCGTCCGACGACGCGCACGCCAGGGCCGTACCCGTCGCGGCGGCGACGGCGGCGGGGCCCACCCCGCCGACGAGCACGTCGGCCCGTACGCGGCCGGTGCCGACGGTGTCACGGCTGCCGCCGGTGTGACGGCGCAGGACGAAGCCCCCCGGCAGCCGGAGGGTTCCGGCGTCGTCGAGGGCGCCCGCGCCGAGGCCGGCGGTGACGGAGTCCGCCTCCGCCGCCACGGCCGTGACGATCAGGATCCGGTGGACCACCGGCGGATCAGGATTCCTTCTTCAGCTGGAAGTGCCAGATGCCGGTCAGCGTCTTGCCGGTGTTCTCGACGATGGTCACCTGGGTGTTGTCGGTGGCCTCGCCGGTCTGGGACGAGAAGAAGGCGCTGGCCGGAATGGTCCGGTACGTCTTCTTGTACGGCTCGGGCTCGGCCTGCTGGCCGCCGAGGAAGATCGTCCAGCCGCGGTCCGCGATCTCCGGGTCCACGCCGAAGCGGATCTTGTCGTCCATCGCGACGGTGATGGACTTCTCCGCCTTCTTGTTGAGGCACTGCTGGATCTGCGACTCCTTGATGGGGTCGCCGTTGTTGTAGCAGGCGGCCTCGGTGTGAACCGAGTCGGTCCCGACCGTCAGGGTCGCGAGCGGAGTCGGCTTGTCGCAGGCGGAGAGAACGAGGAGCCCGGCGGAGACGGCCCCGAGGGCGACGGCGGCCCGGCGGCGCGAGCCGGAGAAGAACGCAACGGTCATGAGCCGAAGGCTATCGGGCCGCCGCGCCCGCGCCACGCGGGGGTACGGCGTGCCGCCTCCCCGTACCGCCAGGTGCTACGCCACCCGCGTCTTGGAGCGGCCCTTGGGGCCGGGGCGGTGGCGGGCCGCGCCCAGCAGGCCGCGGACCGCGAGCGCGGCGCCCAGGGCGAGGATGCCGGCCGCGACGGCCATGCCGAGGGTGCCGTTCAGGGGTAGGGCGATGCCGATCGCGCCGCCCACCACCCAGGCCATCTGCAGCGCCGTCTCGGAACGGGCGAACGCCGAGGTCCGCACCGACTCCGGCACGTCCCGCTGGATCAGCGCGTCCAGGGACAGCTTCGACAGGGCCTGCGTGAGGCCCGCGACCGCCACCAGGACCGCGACCATCGCGCCGCCGAAGAACACCGCCGCGCAGACCGCCGTGCCCAGGACGATGCTGATCATGGCGGCGATGATCACCTCGGGGCCGTGGCCCCGGTCCCGCAGCAGCGAGCCCGCCGCCGTGCCGCACGCGTTCCCCACGCCCGCCGCGACCGCCACGATCCCGAGCGACACGGCGGCGCTCTGCCCCGAGAGCGGATGCTCGCGCAGCAGGAACGCCAGGAAGAAGATCAGGAAACCCGACAGCATGCGCTGCGCCGCGTTCGCCTGCAGACCGTGCAGCACCGACGGGCCGACCGTCCGCAGACTCGGCTTCTGCTCGCCGTGCGTCAGCAGATGCGCCCGCCGCTCGCCCTTCGCCGAGTCCACCTTCGGCGGCAGCCGCAGCGCCCAGAACGCGCCGAGCAGGAACAGCGCGCACGCGCCGTAGAGCGGCCAGCTCGGCCCGATCAGCTGGAGCCCCGCCCCGATGGGCGCGGCGATCCCGGTGGCGAGCAGCCCGGCCAGCGTCACCCGCGAGTTCGCCTTCACCAGCGAGAAGTTCGGTGGCAGCAGCCGGGGCACCACCGCGCTGCGGACCACCCCGTACGCCTTCGAGGCCACCAGGACCCCCAGCGCCGCCGGATACAGCTCGATGCCGCCGGTGGCGACCGCCCCCGACATCATGATCGCGAGGACCGCGCGGGTCAGCATCGCGCCCGCCATCGCCGCGCGCCGGCCGTGCGGGAGCCGGTCGAGGAGCGGCCCGATCACCGGCGCGAGGAGGGTGAAGGGCGCCATCGTGACGGCCAGGTAGAGCGCGACCCGGCCGCGGGCCTCGTCCGTGGGCACGGAGAAGAAGACGGTGGAGGCGAGAGCCACGGTGATCATGACGTCACCGGCGCCGTTCACGGCGTGCAGCTCGATCAGTTTTCCGAGCCCCGACTCACCCGCCCCGTGCGCGTGCGTCGCCTTCCGGATGCCCCGCGCGGTCCCCGTGAAGGGCAGGTGCAGGGCACGCCCGACCGCCCTGCCCGCTCGGCGGAGCGGTCCGGCATGATCTTCGGATCGTGCGGGAGACCGTGCGGCTGCCACTCCGTCATAGTGCCCCACCGGCACGCCGGACGAACCGTGCCACGACGGCGGAGACGCCACGGACCCGCACGACCGGGACGTCCCGCCCGTACCCGGCGGCCCGGATCGGGCCGGAATCCCGGCCCGGATCGGGCCGGGATTCCGGGCCGCGACCCGGTGCGAGACCCGGGCGGAGATCCCGGCCGGGATTCCCGCCGTACGCGGCCGGCCGCCGTCCGTGACCGGGGCATACAGCCCCCGCCACCGTCTGTGAGCAGGGCCGTACGGGGCCCGCGACCGACCGGGAACAGGGCCGCGCACCCCGCTCCGGGCGTCCGCGATACGGGCCACTTGGGGCGGGCAGGTGGGCGGAGGCCCGCGAACGGGGTAGCGTGCGTAGCGCGTCACCGGCGGAAGCTCTCGGCCGCGCGCCTCTTCGGCATCCCGCAGAATGGATGACGTTAGGTGTGCCCGAGACACGCGAGATCAAGTCGGGTGCGCGGACGTCGATGCGGCCCCCTGGTCCGCTCCGCCCGCTGCCCGTGGCTTCGCTCCCGCCCCTCGGCCGGCGCACCCGAGAGACGGCGTAGGAGAGAAGCGAGACCTGTGAGTGCTGCGACGACGCGAAGCGGTACCCCGCGTACCCCGCGAGCCACGCGTACCCCCGACCGCCTGTGCGCCGAGGCCGTAGACCTCGCGCGGGAGGCCGCCGAGGAGGCGGCCGCGCCCGGCATCGTGGGCGCACACGTCGAGGTCGTCGCGGAGGGCGACCGGGTCGTCACGCATTACTTCGAGTCCAAGGAGCCCGGCTACCGGGGCTGGCGCTGGGCGGTGACGGTCACCCGCGCCTCCCGCGCCAAGGACGTCACGCTTGACGAAACCGTCCTGCTGCCCGGCGCCGACGCCCTCCTCGCCCCCGAGTGGGTGCCGTGGAGCGAGCGGCTGCGGCCCGGCGACATGGGCCCCGGCGACCTCCTCCCCACCGAGCAGGACGACCTGCGCCTGGAGCCCGGCTACTCGGGCGAGGACGCCCCGCCGCCGAACTCCGCGGTCTCCGAGGAGCTGGCGGACCACCTCGACGCCGAGGACGCCGAGATCGTCACCCGCACCCCCTCGCGGGGTGCGATCGCCGCGGTCGCCGACGAGCTCGGCATGCGGCGCGCCCGGGTCCTGTCCCGCTACGGCCTGCACGTCGCCGCGGACCGCTGGGAGGAGTCCTTCGGCGCCAAGACGCCGATGGCCCAGGCCGCCCCCGCCTCCTGCGAGTCCTGCGCCTTCCTGGTGCCGCTGGCCGGCTCCCTGAAGCAGGCGTTCGGCGTCTGCGCCAACGAGTTCTCCCCGGCGGACGGCCGCGTCGTCTCCCTCGCCTACGGCTGCGGAGGCCACTCGGAAGCCGCCGTCATGCCGAAGCCCCCGCGCCCCGCGGCGCCCGTCCACGACTCCATGGCCGCGGACGCCTTCCCCCTCCGCCCCGCCAAGGACTCCGGCTCCACCACCGAGCCGGACGCCGGCTTCGAGGACCTCGGCCACTCGTAGGCTCCGCCGTACGGGGCTCCCCGGGATGTGCTTCCGCGCGCCCCGGGGACCGCACGCGCCCCGGCGTTCGGCGTGGGCCGGGGCGCGGTACCTTCGGGCCCCGGGCCTCAGCGGTCCGGCAGCGTCACCGCCCGATCACCGCCCCGCAGAGTGGAGTCAGACGTGAGCGTCAGCGTCCGGACGACGACCGACGGAACCGATCCCTTCGGCACCGCACGGCTGCGGCGGGGTGTGCTCGACGCCTGGGGCGCCTCGCCCGCCCGGTTCCGGGAGGACGCCAACGCCGAGGAGGACCTCGCGCTCGGCGGCTACCGCGACCGCCTCGTCGTCGAGCTGGCGCAGAACGCCGCCGACGCCGCCCACCGCGCCGGTGTCACCGGCCGCCTCCGCCTCACCCTGCACCCGGCGGACCACGAGGGCCCCGCCGTCCTCGCCGCCGCCAACACCGGCGCCCCGCTGGACGCGGCGGGCGCCGAGTCGCTGTCGACCCTCCGCGCCTCCGCCAAACGCGAACAGGGCCAGGGCGCCGTCGGCCGCTTCGGCGTCGGCTTCGCCGCCGTCCTCGCGGTGAGCGACGAGCCCGCCGTCCTCGGCCGCCACGGCGGCGTCCGCTGGTCCCTCGCCGAGGCCCGCGAGCTCGCCGCCGAAGCCGCCCGCCACAGCCCGGGCCTCGGCGACGAACTGCGCCGCCGCGACGGCCACGTCCCCCTGCTGCGGCTCCCGCTGCCCGCCGAGGGCACCGCCCCCGACGGCTACGACACCGTCGTCGTCCTCCCGCTGCGCGACACGGCCGCCCGCGACCTCGCCGAGCGGCTCCTCACCTCGGTCGACGACGCCCTGCTCCTCACCCTCCCGGGACTCGCGGAGATCGTCGTGGAGACGGCGGAGGGCGTGCGCACCCTGCGCCGCTCCGAGGACGACGGCTACGTCCGCGTCGACGACACCGCCACCGGCACCCACCGCTGGCGGACCGTCTCCCACGGCGGTCCGATCGACCCCGAACTCCTCAAGGACCGTCCGGTCGAGGAGCGCCTGCGCCCCCACTGGACCGTCACCTGGGCCGTGCCCGTGGACGCCGAGGGCGCCCCCCGCCACCCGCGTACGACCCCGGTCGTGCACGCCCCCACGCCCACCGACGAACCCCTCGGCATCCCCGCCCTCCTCATCGCCTCCCTCCCGCTCGACACCGCGCGGCGCCACCCGGCGCCCGGCCCCCTCACCGACTTCCTGGTGCAGCGCGCGGCCGACGCGTACGCCGAACTCCTCGCCGACTGGCAGCCGGTGACGACCGCCACCCTCGACCTCGTGCCCGGCCCGCTCGGCAAGGGCCCCCTCGACGGGGCGCTGCGCGAGGCGATCCTGGACCGGCTGCCCCGGGTCGCGTTCCTGGCCCCCGCCGCCCCGTCCGAGGAGCTGCCGGCCCTCCGCCCGATCGAGGCCGAGGTCGCGGAGGGCGCGGGCGGCGAGACCGTCGACGTCCTCGCCGAGGTGTTCCCGACCCTCCTCCCGGCCGGCCTGGAGCGACGGCCCGAACTCCGCACCCTCGGCATCGGCCGCGTACCCCTGACCGAGGCGATCGACCGCCTCGCCGGGGTGGACCGGGCCCCGACGTGGTGGTGGCGGCTGTACGACTCCCTCGCCGGTGTCGACCCGGACCGCCTGACCGGCCTTCCCGTACCGCTCGCGGAGACCGTCGAGGGCGCCCGGATCCGTACGACGATCGGCCCCCGGCAGGTCCTCCTCCCGCAGGACCGCACCCCCGCCGAACTGACCCGCCTCGGCCTGAAGGTCGCCCACCCCGAGGCCGCCCACCCGCTCCTGGAGAAGCTGGGCGCCCTGCCCGCCACCCCCCGCGCGGTCCTGACGACCCCGCAGGTGCGGGCGGCGGTCGCCGCCTCCCTCGACGCGGGCGAGATCTGGGACGAGGACGCCGACACCCTCGACGCCGAGGAACTGGCCGACACCGTCCTCGGCCTGGTCCGCGACGCGGAGCTCGACCCCGGCGAGGAGCCGTGGCTCGGCGCGCTCGCCCTCCCCGACGAGGACGGCGAACTCTCCCCGGCGGGCGAACTCGTCCTCCCCGGATCCCCCTTCGCCGCCGTCATGCGCGAGGACGAACTCGCCTTCGTCGACACCGAACTGGCCGCCCGCTGGGGCGAACAGCCGCTCGCCGCCTGCGGCGTCCTCGCCACCTTCGCCCTCGTCCGCGCCACCGACCTCGTCCTCGACCCCGACGAGGTCGAGCCCCGCGAGGGCGACTACCCGGAGCCCGACGACGCCGGCGTCCTCGACGCCGTCGACGTGTGGTGCGAGGACGTCCTCGACCGGCTGCCCGACACGCCCGTGCCGCCGGTGGCGACCGAGATCGTCGCCGTACGGGACCTGGACCTCGTCGACGACGACGCCTGGCCCCAGGCGCTCGCCCTGCTCGCGCAGCCGCCGCTGCGCGACGCCCTCACCCAGCCCGTCCGGGTCCTCCTCCCGGACGGCACGACGGAGACCGTCCGCTCCTACACCGCCTGGTGGCTGCGCGACCACCCCGTCCTGGACGGCCGCCGTCCGGCCGGACTCCGCGCCGAGGGATCGGACCCCCTCCTCGCCGGCCTGTACGACTCCGCCGACGCGACCGGCTTCGACGACGAGCAGGTCCTGCGGGCCCTCGGTGTCCGCACCTCCGTCACGGCCCTCCTCGACGAACCGGGAGGCGCGGCGGAACTCCTCACCCGCCTGTCCGACCCCTCCCGCGAGGTCACCGCCGTCCAGCTGCACGCCCTCTACACGGCCCTCGCCGACCTCGACCCCGAGCAGGTGACCCTCCCCGACGAGCTGCGCGCGGTCGTGGACGGCGCTCTCGTCGTCGTCGACGCGGCGGACGCCATGGTCGCCGACGCCCCCGACCTCCTCCCGCTGGCCGACGGGGTCCCGCTCCTGCCCGTCTCTCCGTCCCGCGCGGCCGACCTGGCCGAACTGTTCCAGGTGCGCCGTCTCAGCGAGGAGGTCGACGCCGAGGTCAGCACGGTCGGCGAGGAGCACGACGTGCCGCCCTCGGTCCACGCCCTCCTCGGCCCGGCCACCCCCGCCTCCTACATCGAGCACGACGAGCTCCGGGCGGCCGGCGTCGAACTCGACTGGCGCCACACCCCCGACGGGGTCCTGCACGCCGCCACCCTCGAAGGCGTGGCCGCCGGCCTCGCCTGGGCCGCCGGCCAGTGGCCCCGCCGCTTCGAGGTCGCCGCCCTCCTCGAAGACCCCTCACGCACCGCCGAACTGGCACGCGACCGCTGGTTCGACTGACCTCACGCCGGGAAGCGGCGGTCGACCCAGCGCCAGGCGAGTTCGAGGAGGGCGGCGCCGACGGCGGCGATGGCGACGGCCGTCCAGGGCATCGTCACGCCCACCAGCTTCAGGGCGAAGAAGTCCTGGAGCCAGGGGACGACGAGGACGAGGAGGAAGGCGCCGGCCATGGCGGCGACGAGGGTGAGGCGCCACCAGGTGTAGGGGCGGGCGATGATCGCGAGGACCCACATCGAGACCAGGAAGAGCGTGAGGGTGGCGGCGCTGGTCTCGGCCTGGAGGGCGTCGGGGCCGGTGTAGTGGTGGCGGGCGACGAGGTACGTCGTGAAGGTGGCGGCCGCGGCGATGACCCCGCCAGGGATGGCGTACCGCATGACCCGGCGGACGAAGTTCGGCTTGGCGCGTTCCTTGTTGGGGGCGAGGGCGAGGAAGAAGGCCGGGATGCCGATGGTGAGGGTGGAGAGCAGGGTGAGGTGGCGGGGGAGGAAGGGGTACTCCACCTGGGAGCAGACCACCAGGACCGCCAGGAGGACGGAGTAGACCGTCTTGGTGAGGAAGAGGGTGGCGACCCGGGTGATGTTGCCGATGACGCGGCGGCCCTCGGCGACGACGGACGGGAGCGTGGCGAAGGAGTTGTTCAGGAGGACGATCTGGGCGACGGCCCGGGTCGCCTCCGAGCCGGAGCCCATGGAGACGCCGATGTCGGCGTCCTTGAGGGCGAGGACGTCGTTGACGCCGTCACCGGTCATGGCGACGGTGTGGCCGCGGGACTGGAGGGCGGCGACCATGTCGCGCTTCTGCTGCGGGGTGACCCGGCCGAAGACGGCGTTCTCGTCGAGGACCTTCGCCATCTCCTCCCGGTCGGTGGGGAGGGTGCGCGCGTCCACCGTGTTCGCCGCGCCGGGCATGTCGAGCTTGCCGGCGACCGCGCCGACCGAGACGGCGTTGTCGCCGGAGATGACCTTGGTGGCGACGTTCTGGTCGGCGAAGTAGGCGAGGGTGTCGGCGGCGTCGGGCCGCAGCCGCTGTTCGAGGACGACGAGCGCGGTGGGGCGGGTGTCGGCGGAGACCTCGGGGGAGTCGAGTTCGTGGGCCGTCCGGGCGAGGAGGAGGACGCGGAGCCCCTGCTCGTTGAGGTGGTCGATCTCGGCGAGCGCCGGGTCGTCGGCCTTGAGGAGGACGTCGGGGGCGCCGAGGAGCCAGGTGGAGTTCTCGCCGTCGCCCTCGCTGAAGGCGGCGCCGCTGTACTTGCGGACGGAGGAGAAGGGCAGGCTCTCCGTGCAGCGCCATTCCACGGTCTCCGGGTAGGCGTCGACGATGGCCTGGAGGGAGGCGTTGGGGCGCGGGTCGGATTCGCCGAGGGCGCCGAGCACCTTCCGTACGTACGTCTCGTCCGAGCCGTTCAGGGTCCGCAGCTCCGTGACGTCCATGCCGCCCTCGGTGAGCGTGCCCGTCTTGTCGAGGCAGACGACGTCCACCCGGGCGAGGCCCTCGATGGCGGGCAGCTCCTGCACGAGGCACTGTCTGCGGCCGAGCCGGATCACCCCGACCGCGAAGGCGACCGAGGTCAGCAGGACGAGGCCCTCGGGGATCATCGGCACGATGCCGCCGACCGTGCGGGCGACCGCGTCCTTGAAGTTGTCGTCCTTGACCACGAGCTGGCTGATGACGAGCCCGATCGCGGTCGGGATCATCATCCACGTCACGTACTTGAGGATCGTGGAGATGCCGTTGCGCAGCTCCGAGTGGACCAGCGTGAAGCGGGACGCCTCCTCGGCGAGCTGGGCGGCGTACGCCTCGCGGCCGACCTTGGTGGCGGTGAAGGCGCCGCCGCCGGCGACGACGAACGAGCCGGACATCATGCGGTCGCCGGGTTTCTTCACCACCGGGTCGGCCTCGCCGGTCAGCAGGGACTCGTCGATCTCCAGACTGTCGGCCTCGGCGACCACGCCGTCGACGACGACCTTGTCGCCGGGGCCGAGCTCGATGAGGTCGCCGAGGACGATCTCGGAGGTGGAGAGCTCGGCGGCGAGGCCGTCGCGCCGGACCGTCGGTTTGGACTCGCCGATGACGGCGAGCCCGTCGAGGGTCCTCTTGGCGCGGAGCTCCTGGATGATGCCGATGCCGGTGTTCGCGACGATCACGAAGCCGAAGAGGCTGTCCTGGATCGGCGCGACGACGAGCATGACCACCCAGAGCACGCCGATGATCGCGTTGAAGCGGGTGAAGACGTTGCCGCGGACGATGTCGGCGGTGGAGCGGGAGCTCCGCAGGGGGACGTCGTTGACCTCGCCGCGCGCGACGCGTTCGGCGACCTGGGCGGAGGTGAGTCCGGCGGGGTGGTGCACGACGGGCGGTTCCACCGTCCCGGGCCCGCTGCCGTCGATGTCGATCTTCGCCCGCTGAGTCATGTTTTCGACGGTACGACCGGTTCCGGTCGTTCACCTGCCGAGAAGAGCGAAGATCAGACCGGGGGAGGAGCGAAATCCTCCCCTGGTGCCACGAGCCGGGGTCCGTCCCGGGCGGCCCGGCCGCGCCTCACGCGCCCGGCCGCGCCTCACGCGCCCGGCCGCGCCTCACGCGCCCGGCTGCGCCTCACGCGCCCGGCCGCGCCTCACGCGCCCGGCTGCGCCTCACGCGCCCGGCTGCGCCTCACGCGCCCGGCCGCGCCTCACGCGCCCGGCTGCGCCTCGGGGCCCTGCGCCGCCTGCGCGGCCTGTTCCGCCGCGTGCCGCTTGATCGCCGCGTCCCGCTTCCGTACGTACCAGATGCCGATCAGGCCGAGGCCGGCGCCGGCCAGGCAGGTCCAGATCCACGAGGTGATGCCCCGATCGTCGAACCAGCCGTAGAAGGGGACCTGGACGAGGAAGAGGGCGAACCAGAGGATCGTTCCGCCGGTGATGGTGGCGACGACGGGCCCTTCCAGGGGCTCGGGTGCCTCGTGCTTCGGTGTCCACTTCGCCATGGGGTCAGTCTAGGTGGCGCGAATTCGTACCCACGCATGGTCTACGCGCGGAGATGGACGCTCACTCGTTCATGTGTTCATACTGAAACGGTTTGCCTCTGGCGGGTTTCCTTCGTATGAACCGCCAAAAAGGACTTCTTCCGAAGAGGAACCCCATGAGCACCACGGCCACCGCCAGGGCCACATCCCCCGAGACCCCTGAGACTCCTTCCTCGGGCCTCGACCGCTACTTCAAGATCTCCGAGCGCGGCTCGACCGTCGCCCGCGAGGTCCGGGGCGGCTTCGCCACGTTCTTCGCGATGGCCTACATCATCGTGCTGAACCCGATCATCCTCGGCAGCGCCAAGGACATGTACGGGCACCAGCTCGACAGCGGCCAGCTCGTCACCGCGACCGTCCTGACGGCCGCCTTCACGACCCTGCTCATGGGGGTCATCGGCAACGTCCCGATCGCCCTCGCCGCCGGCCTCGGCGTCAACACGGTCGTCGCGCTCCAGCTCGCGCCGAAGATGTCCTGGCCGGACGCGATGGGCATGGTCGTCCTCGCGGGCATCGTCGTGATGCTGCTCGTCGCCACCGGTCTGCGCGAGCGCGTCATGAACGCGGTCCCGGTCGGCCTGCGCAAGGGCATCGCGATCGGCATCGGCCTCTTCATCATGCTGATCGGCCTCGTCGACTCGGGCTTCGTCTCCCGCATCCCCGACGCCGCGCACACCACCGTCCCGCTCCAGCTCGGCGGCGACGGTCACCTGACCGGCTGGCCGGTCCTCGTCTTCATCCTGGGCACGCTCCTGACGCTCGCCCTGATCATCCGCAAGGTGCCGGGCGCCATCCTCATCTCGATCGTCGTCATGACGATCGCCGCGATGGTGATCAACGCGGTCGCGACCGTCCCGTCCTGGGGTCTCACCACCCCGGAGTGGCCGGGCAACCCGGTCGCGTCGCCGGACTTCGGCCTGGTCGGCGAGGTCAGCCTCTTCGGCGGCTTCGGGAAGGTCGGGATGCTGACCGGCGTCCTCTTCGTCTTCACCGTCCTGCTGTCCTGCTTCTTCGACGCGATGGGCACGATCCTGGGCGTCGGCGACGAGGCCAAGCTGATCGACAAGGACGGCAACTTCCCCGGCATCAACAAGGTCCTGCTCGTCGACGGCCTGGCCGTCGCCTCCGGCGGCGCGACCTCCTCCTCGGCCACCACCTGCTTCGTGGAGTCCACGGCGGGCGTCGGCGAAGGCGCGCGCACGGGCCTCGCCTCGGTCGTGACCGGTGGTCTCTTCTCGGTCGCGCTGTTCCTCACGCCGCTGGCCACGATGGTCCCGTCCCAGGCGGCCACGCCCGCGCTGCTCGCGGTCGGCTTCCTGATCCTGGCCGGTTCGATCAAGGACATCGACTGGAGCGACTACACCATCGCGGTGCCGGCGTTCCTGGCCATGGTGATGATGCCGTTCACGTACTCGATCACGAACGGCATCGGCATCGGCTTCATCGCGTTCAGCGTGCTGCGGCTGGCGGCCGGCCGGGGCCGTGAGGTCCCGGTGGCCATGTACGTCGTGTCGGCGGTCTTCGTCTTCTACTACGCGATGCCGGCGCTCGGACTCACGTGATCCCGGGGCGCGTCGGGCGTCCCGTAGAACTTCTCCGTCTCGTCGACCGCGGTCTTGAACCGCTCGTCGAAATCCTCGCGAATGAGCGTCCGGACGACATAGTCCTGGACGCTCATTCCTCTTTTCGCGGCGTGGCTCCTGAGCCGGTCGAGCAGCTCACCGTCGATGCGCAGGCTGAGCACTGTCGATCCCATGCCGTTCAGGGTCGGGGCAGCCGGGGCCTCTTTGCGTCACTTTCCGGATCCGACTCACTCATTTGGGTGATACATGGATACCGAAGCGTGACCTGCGTGCGCCCTGTTGTCGCCCGCTATGAGGCTTACGGGTGTGATCCGCGCGACGCCGGCGTGTCCCGGTTGGTATTTAGGCAGAGTAATGAGTTAGGCTAACGAACATGCCAGACCTGTCCCCCGGCACAGCCGACGACGCCGCGGCCGTGAACGCGCTCCGCTCCTCCGTCATGCGACTGGGCCGCCGCCTCAAGCACCAGCGCGTCGACGAGTCGCTCAGCCCGACCGAGATGTCGGTCCTGGGCACCCTGAAGCTCTGCGGCTCGGCCACCCCCGGTGAGCTGGCCCGCAAGGAGCACGTCCAGCCTCCGTCGATGACCCGCATCGTCGCGCTGCTCGAAGCCAAGGGACTGGTCCGGCTGGAGCCGCACCCCGACGACCGCCGGCAGAAGGTGGTCAGCCAGACCGAGCAGGCCGAGGCCATGCTCGAAGAGTCCCGCCGCAAGCGGAACGCCTGGCTGGCCGCCCTCGCCGAGGGCCTGGACGAGGACGAATGGGCCAAGCTGCGCGCGGCCGCCCCGGTCCTGGAGAAGCTCGCCCACCTGCCCCCGGCTTCCCGCGGGTAGCCCACGGACCCGGGGCGGCCCTCGCAGGGGTGGCCCCGGACCCCAGCCGACGCGCCAAGGAGCTGACGCGCTTTGAGTACGGGACACGGAGCAGACTCCGCACCCGTCCATCAACCCACCCTCGACACCCGCGGGCGGAGGGAAACCTTCTCCTCGCTCAGGATCCGTAACTACCGGCTGTTCTTCACCGGCGCGATCGTCTCCAACACCGGTACGTGGATGGCCCGCATCACCCAGGACTGGCTGGTCCTGAGCCTCACCGGCTCGGCCGCCGCCGTCGGCATCACGACGGCCCTGCAGTTCCTGCCGATGCTGCTCTTCGGCCTGTACGGCGGAGTGATCGCCGACCGCTACCCGAAGCGGCTCCTCCTCCTCTTCAGCCAGGGCGCGCTGGGCCTCTGCGGCCTCGCCCTCGCCGTCCTCACCCTCTCCGGCCAGATCCAGGTCTGGCACGTCTACCTGATCGCCTTCCTGCTCGGCATGGTGACCGTCGTCGACAACCCGGCCCGGCAGTCCTTCGTCTCCGAGATGGTCGGCCCCGGCCAGCTCCGCAACGCCGTCTCCCTGAACTCGGCGAACTTCCAGTCCGCGCGGCTCGTCGGCCCCGCCGTCGCCGGTGTCCTCATCGCCGGAGTCGGCAGCGGCTGGGCCTTCCTCCTCAACGGCCTGTCCTTCCTCGCGCCCCTCGTGAGCCTCCTGCTCATGCGGACGAGCGAGCTCCACAAGGTGGAGCGCGCCCCGCGCGGCAAGGGCCAGCTGCGGGAGGGCCTGCGGTACGTCGCCGGGCGCCCGGACCTGATCTGGCCGATCGTCCTCGTCGGCTTCATCGGCACGTTCGGGTTCAACTTCCCGATCTGGCTGACCGCCTTCTCCGGTGACGTCTTCCACGTCGGCGCCGGGACGTACGGCTTCCTCAACACCCTGATGGCGGCCGGCTCGCTCGTCGGCGCCCTCGCGGCCGCCCGCCGCGGCTCGACGCGGCTCCGGATGCTGGTCGTCGCGGCGGCCGTCTTCGGCGTCCTGGAGATCGCGGCCGCCCTGTCGCCCGCGTTCTGGCTGTTCGCGCTGCTGCTCGTGCCGATCGGCATGATCGGCCTCACGGTCAACATCACCGCGAACTCGGCCGTCCAGATGGCCACCGACCCGGCCATGCGGGGGCGCGTCATGAGCCTCTACATGATGGTCTTCGCCGGTGGTACGCCGATCGGCGCGCCGCTCCTCGGCTGGGTCACCGACACCTACGGAGCCCGCGTCGGCTTCGCGACGGGCGGGGTGATCTCGCTGGCCGCGGCCGGTGCCGTCGGCCTCGTCCTGGCCCGCGTCGGCGGCCTGAAGCTCGCACTCGGCTGGCGTCGCGGCCACCCGCAGGTCCGCTTCGTGGCGCGCGAGCGGCTGGCGACGGCGGCGTAGCCCTTGGCGGGCGGCGGCCTGGGGCCGGGTGCGTCGCCTTGGCCGGGGCGGCCTGGGGTCGTCGTGTGCCCGGGGACGGGGCCTCCGCGGGGGAGGTGGTGTCCGGACTGCGTCTCACCGCGCTTCGCGCGAGTTCAAGACGCTTTACGTCCGGACACCACCTCCCCCGCTCCGGCCCCGTCCCCTCCCGTCGTCGTTCTCAGAAGCGCCGTTCCAGGACTTGGCCCGGCCAGTCGCCGACCTGGAAGGGGTCGGTGGGGGTGAAGCCCTGGCGTTCGTAGTACGCGACGAGGCGGCCCTCGCTGCCCGCGAAGCAGTCCACCCGCAGCAGCGAGGTCCCCTGTCGCCGGGTCTCGGCCGCCGCGTGTTCCAGGAGGGCCGCGCCCACCCCGTGGCCGTGGAAGCGGGCGTCGGTGGCGAGGAGGCGGACGTACACCTCGGGTTCGCCGGCCGGGGCGACGTACTGGCCGGGGTGCGGGGTCAGCGTCATCGTGCCGGCCGGCACGCCGTCGATCTCCACGATCCACGGATCGCCCTCGGACATCGTCCGCCGGACCTGCTCCACCGCCTTGGGGCGCCCGGAGAACGACTCCGTGCCCCACTGGGCGGTGATTCCCCTGCCGTTCAGCCACACCACGGCGCTGTCGAGTATCGCGAGTATCGCGGGGAGGTCCTCCGCCCCGCCCTTGCGGATCTTCATGCCGCCGAGGCTATCGGCTGCCAGACTTTTCCCATGAGGCTCTTCGCCGCCGTCCTGCCGCCCCCGCCGCGGCTGGACGAGCTCGGACACGTCGTCGACCGTCTGCACCGGCTGCCCGGGGCCGACGGGCTGCGCTGGACCTCGCGGCCCGGCTGGCATCTCACGCTCGCCTTCATGGGGGAGGTCGACGAGGAGCTGCTGCCGGAGCTGCGGGACCGGCTGGCGAGGGCCGCGCACCGGACGCCGCCGTTCCCGCTGCGGCTGCACGGCGGCGGGCACTTCGGGCGGCGGGCGCTGTGGACGGGCGTCGCCGGGGACCTGGACGAGCTGCGGCTGCTCGCCGAGCGGTCGGACGCCGCCGCGCGGCGGTCGGGGGTCGTGATGGAGGAGCACCGCCGCTACCAGGCCCATCTGACGCTGGCCCGGGCGCGGACCGGCGAGGCCGACCTGCGTCCGTTCCTGGCGGAGCTCGGCACCTTCGAGGGCGCCCGCTGGGAGGTGGCCGAGCTGGCACTCGTACGGTCGAACCTGCCGGTGAGCGGGGTGCGGGGCGAGCAGCCGCGGTACGAGACGGTCGGGTCGTGGCCCCTGGAGGGGGCCGGGGAGGGCCGGGGCGGGGGCGGCCGGGCCGGACGGCCGGGTTAACCTCGACGGGTGGACCCGAAGACCCGTAACCGGATCATGGCCGGCGTGCTCGTACTGATGTTCGCGATCATCGCGGTGGCGTCGCTGGCCGGACAGTAAGCCCCCGACGGCCCCGCGCCGCCCCCGCGGCGGCCCTCCCGTACCGCGCCGTACTCCCCCCTACCCACCTCGTGGGAACCCCCTTGCTTCGAGCGCACTCGAAGCAGTTGGCTTGACCTCCATGGAGTACACGCAGCTCGGACGCACCGGACTCAAGGTCAGCCGACTCGTCCTCGGGACGATGAACTTCGGACCGCAGACGGACGAACCCACCAGCCACGCCATCATGGACACGGCGCTGGACGCGGGCCTCAACTTCTTCGACACCGCCAACGTGTACGGCTGGGGTGAGAACAAGGGACGGACCGAGGAGATCGTCGGCTCCTGGTTCGCGAAGGGCGACGGCCGCCGCGACAGGACCGTCCTCGCCACCAAGGTGTACGGGAACATGGGCGTCGACGGCGACGCCTGGCCCAACCACGACAAGCTCTCGGCGCTGAACATCCGCCGCGCCGTGGAGGCCAGCCTCAAGCGGCTCGGCACCGACTACATCGACGTCTACCAGTTCCACCACATCGACCGCGCGACCCCCTTCGAGGAGATCTGGCAGGCGGTCGACGTCCTGATCCAGCAGGGCAAGGTGCTGTACGCGGGCTCCTCGAACTTCCCCGGCTACAAGATCGCCCAGGCCAACGAGGCCGCCGCCCGGCGCGGCTCCGTCGGCCTCGTCAGCGAGCAGTGCCTCTACAACCTCTTCGAGCGGCGCGCGGAGATGGAGGTCATCCCGGCCGCGCAGGAGTACGGCCTCGGGGTCATCCCCTGGTCCCCGCTGCACGGCGGCCTGCTCGGCGGCGTCCTGAAGAAGGAGGCCGAGGGCAAGCGCCGGACGGAGGGCCGCGCGGCCGCCACCCTCGCCGACCCGGCCGCCCGCGCACAGCTCCAGGCGTACGAGGACCTGCTCGACAAGCACGGCCTCGCCCCCGGCGAGACGGCCCTCGCCTGGCTCCTCACCCGCCCCGGGGTGACCGGCCCGATCGTCGGCCCGCGCACCCCCGACCAGCTCGCCGGCGCGCTGCGCGCGCTGGAGACCGAGCTGAGCGACGAGGTCCTCGCCGGCCTCGACGAGGTCTTCCCGGGCCCGGGCCCCTCCCCGGAGGCGTTCGCCTGGTGACCCCGTAGGGGTTGCGGGCACCCGCGGGCGCGCCCCCGCGCGGTGTTCCGCCCCGCGCGGTGTTCCGGACGCGTCCCACGAAGACGGGACGCGTCCGGGACGGCCGACCGCCCCCGCGGGGCTCCCGCGCACCTAGGGTCACCGGGGTTCCCGGGACGGCCGGGCAACGGACCCCTCGAAAGGTGATCCCTCGGATGAAGCGCAAGATCCTGGCGCTCGCGGCGGCGCTCGGCTTCTCCGTCGCGGGCCTGGCGGCCACCGCGACTCCGGCCCAGGCGTACGCCATCGGGCCGGGAGACTGCTCCTGGTCCGGCGGCAAGACGCTCTGGTACAGCGGCGTCTGGCTGACCAACGACACCTGCTACCTGACGAACAAGACCAAGCTCTCCATGCAGAGGGACGGCAACCTCGTCCTGTACTGCGTCACATGGGAGTACGGGCAGCCGAGGGAAGGCCGTGCGGTCTGGGCCACCGGCACCTGGAACGCCGGCTACGCGGCCGCGAAGATGCAGGTCGACGGCAACCTCGTGGTCTACGGCAGCGACACCGTGACCCCGTACTGGTCGTCCCGCACATGGGGGCACGACGGCGCCGTGCTGGCGATCCAGGACGACAGCAACGTGGTCATCTACGACTCCCGGGGCTACCCGATCTGGCACTCCAACACGTACCACGCCTGCTAGGAGCCCGGCGGGGCCTGCCGGACGGTGTACGGGCCGCCGAGGTCCCACGCCTGGTGCATCGCGTCGGCGAAGGCGGCGGCCAGTTTGTGTTCGCCGGTGGGGCCGGGGTGGGTGCCGTCGTAGGTGTCGGCCCCGAGGTCGTACGACTCCGGGACGGTGGCGAGCAGGAGCGGCGAGGCCGCCGTGTCCAGATCGGCGACCGCCTTCGCGAGGAGCTCGTTGAAGCGGGCGCACTCGGCCGCGAAGGGGGCGTCGTACCCGGCCCGGACGTTGGGGATGACCGGCAGGAGCACGGCCCGCACCCGCGGGTTCGCGGCGCGGGCCGCCGCGACGAACGCCCGGACGTTCTCCTCCGTCTGGTCGCTGTTCGTGTAGAAGCCGAGGTCGATCAGACCCAGCGAGATCAGCAGGACGTCCGCCCCCGTGGCCGCCACGGTCCCGCCGATCACCGGCGCCATGTGCAGCCAGCCCTCGCCCCAGCCGGCCAGGTGGCGCCGGGCGGGGGCGGGGAAGTCGGGGTCGGCGTAGGCGTCGACGCCGTCGGGCGCGTCGGCGGCCTCGGGGTCGTACAGCCCCGTCCGCGGACCCACGATCTCGTACCCGCCCGGAAGCGTGGCCTCCAGGTGCTGCCACATCCGGTGCCGCCAGGTCCAGTCGCCGACGCGTCCGATGGTCATGCTGTCGCCGACGAACAGAAAACGCATGGTCACATCATCGCGGACCGTCTCCCCGGGCTGCGACGTGATCCGGGACACGGGCGGCACCCGTCGGGACACCGGCGGGCCCCACCGGAACACCGGCGGCCCGTGCGCGAAAGCCCGGGCCCAGGGACCGGCGGCCCTACGCCACGAACCTGCCGACCGTCTCCGCGAACCACCGCGCGTCGTCGTGCCACGGGAAGTGCCCGGCCCCCGCCAGGACGGCGAGCTCGGCCCGGGGGAAGAGGGCCGCGTACGCGGCGGCCGTCGGGACCGGAGTGTTCGCGTCGCCCTCCCCGGCGACGACGAGGACCGGCCGCCCGAACGCCGCGAACACCGCGCGCGTGGCGGCCGGTTCGAAGGCGCCCTCGCCGCCGTAGACCGCCGCGCCCTCGCCGTTCCGCAGCCGGTGGCCCTCCGACTGACGCTCCTGGGCCGCCTCGTCCCAGGAGCCGTGGAAGAACGGCGCGACCGCCGCGAAGGCCGCCGCGCTGCCGCGCTCCGCCGCGAGCTCCTCCAGGGCCGCGTACGCCTCCGCGAACCACGGCTCCTCCTCGCGCCACGGCTGCCGGGCCGCCGCGAGCCGCTCCTCACCGCTGGTGTCGAGACCGGCCGCCGCCGCGCCCGGCGTGACCAGCACGAGCCGGCCGACGCGCTCCGCGTACCGCGTCACGTACAGCGCGGCCAGGTTCGCGCCCGCCGAGTGCCCCAGCACGTCGACGGTCTCCAGACCCAGATGCGCGCGCAGCGCCTCCACGTCCTCGACGAGCCGGTCGCAGCGGTACGAGGCCGGGTCGGCCGGCACCCCGGAGGCCCCGGTGCCCCGAAGATCGAGCCGGACCAGCGGCCGGCGGGCGGCCAGGCCGCCGAGGTCACCGAGATAGGCGGAGTCCTGGAGGGGACCACCCGGAAGGCAGAGCAGCGGATCCCCGGAGCCGGAGCCCGAGACGTGGTAGGCGAGTTCCGTGCCGTCGGGCGCGGTGAAGGTGAGCATGGACGCGACCATGACAGGGCCTCCGTAGCAGGTCAAACAGGTTTCGCCGGTGCCGGGCGCCCCCCACCGCCCGGCGTCCGCGGCCCCGCCGTGGCAGGCTGGGGCACATGCGATCTGCTCTGTGCGCCCTCGGCGCGGCGGCGGCCCTGGTGCTGCTCCCGGCCGGCCATGCCCGTGCCGAAGGGCAGGAACCCGACCAGGACTTCACGATCGAGGACGCCCGGATCACGGAGTCCAGCGGCCTCGCCGCGAGCCGGTCCCACCCCGGGATCTACTGGACGCACAACGACCAGGACGCGCCCCTGATCTACGGCATCGACTCCCGTACGGGAAAGACCGTCGCGACCCTGACGATGAAGGGCGTCGGCACCCCCCGTGACATGGAGGCCATCGCCGTCGGCCCCGACGGCGACCTCTACGTCGGCGACATCGGCGACAACCTCGACGGCTCCTGGGACCACGTCTGGATCTACCGCTTCCCCGAGCCGAAGACCCTCACGGACCAGACGGTCGAGGCCCGTCAGTACGTCGTGAAGTACGCCGACGGCCCCCGCAACGCCGAGGCCCTGATGGTCCACCCGAAGACCGGCCGGGTCTACATCGCGAGCAAGAACGAGGACGGCGGCGGCCTGTACGCGGGCCCCGAGCGCCTCTCCGCGTCCGGCACGAACGTCTTCCGCCGCGTCGACGAGGTCCCGTGGGTGACCGACGGCGCCTTCTCGCCCGACGGCGGCCGGCTCGTCCTGCGCGGCTACTTCAGCGCCAGGGAGTACGCCTGGAAGGACGGCCGCCTCGCCGACGAGGGCACGTCCGCCGGAGCCCCCTTCCAGGGCCAGGCGGAGTCGGTCACCTACACCGCGGACGGCTCGGCCTTCATGTTCGGCTCCGAGGGCCGCAACAGCCGCGTGGTCCGCGTGGACCGGCCGGAGGCCGACCGCCCCTCGAAGCCGACCGAGGCGCCGGGCGGATCCCCGCAGTCCCCCTCGGCGCCCGCCGCCGGGGGAGACAGCGGCAACGCCACCGTCGGCTTCCTCGTCCTCGCCGGCGCCACCGTCCTCGTGGTCGGCGTCAAACGCCTCCTCCGCCGGGGCTGAGAGCCGCTGTTTCCGGCCGAGTCGACCGACATCCCGCTGTCGCGGCGACCGCCCGCCACCCACGATGGACGGGTACACACCGCCGGGGGGTGAGAGTGGAAGCATCGGTCTCCACGACGCACGTCAGCGCGCGCGACGGCTTCGAATGGTGGGCGCGGATGGTCGGCGACGCCGTCATGCCGGTGTCGATCACCAGCCCGTACGCCGACCGCTTCCAGGGCTCCGCCACCGCGATCGGGCTGGGCGACACCGACCTCTCCACGTTCACGTTCTCCCCGATGTCCGCGCAGCGCGCGGCCGCCGACATCCGGCGCGCGGACCCGGAGCAGTACTTCCTCTTCGTCGTCCACGGCAGCCCCATCGGCATCGAGCAGCGCCGCAACAACTCCCTGCTCACCTCGGGGGACATGGCCCTCTTCGACTCGTCGCACCCGCTGAACTGCGAGTTCCACGACGAGGGACGGCTCTCGCGGGTCACTCTGCTGCGGCTGCCCCGGGGGGTCCTGCCGGTGCCGCAGGACCGGACGGACCGGCTGCTCGGCACCGCGCTCCCCGGCCGCACCGGCTCGGGGGCGCTGCTCGCCTCGTACCTGAACGGGCTCCGCGCCCAGGCCGAGCGGTGCGAACCCGCGGAGCTGAACCGTCTGGGCGGCATCGCGCTCGACCTCACCGCCGCCTTCCTGGCCGCCGCGAGCGACAGCCCGGCGCCGCTGCCCGCCGAGACCCGGCAGCAGGTACTGCGCGCCCGCGTCCGTGCCTTCATCGACCACAACCTGCCCGATCCCGGGCTCGGCCCGGCGGCCGTCGCGGCCCACCACCACATCTCCGTACGCCTGCTCCACCGGCTCTTCCGCGACGAGCCCGAGACGGTCGGCGCCACGATCCGGCGGCTCCGCCTCGAACGCAGCCGCGCCGACCTCGCCGACCCGGCCCACGGCCACCGCGGGATCGGCGAGATCGCGATCCGCTGGGGCTTCCGGCACCAGGCGGATTTCAGCCGCGCCTTCCGCCGGGCGTACGGCATGGCACCGAGCGACATCCGGCGCGGCAGCCGCTGAGCCCGGGAGCCGCTGCCCCGGAGGATGCGGGGACGGGGGCCACCGGGCCACGGGGAGACGCCGAAGGGCCCGGCATCGACGAGGTGCGATGCCGGGCCCTTCGTACCGCTCGTGCGGCGAGGTGTCAGAGCTTCTCGATGACGTAGTCGATGCAGGCCGTCAGCGCCCGCACGTCCGCCGGGTCGATCGCCGGGAACATCGCGACGCGCAGCTGGTTGCGGCCGAGCTTGCGGTACGGCTCGGTGTCGACGATCCCGTTGGCGCGCAGCACCTTGGCGATCGCCGCGGCGTCGATCTCGTCCGCGAAGTCGATCGTGCCGATGACCTGCGAGCGCTTCGCCGCGTCCGTCACGAACGCCGACGCGTACTTGGACTCCTCGGCCCAGCCGTACAGCGCGTCCGAGGACTCCTTCGTCCGGGCGACGGCCCAGTCGAGACCGCCCTGGCCGTTGATCCACTTCAGCTGCTCGTTGAGCAGGAAGAGGGTCGACAGCGCCGGGGTGTTGTACGTCTGGTTCTTCAGCGAGTTGTCGATCGCCGTCGGCAGCGAGAAGAACTCGGGGATGTGCCGGCCGGAGGCGTGCACGCGGGCGGCGCGCTCCAGGGCGGCCGGCGAGAACGCCGCGAGCCACAGGCCGCCCTCGGCGGCGAAGGACTTCTGCGGGGCGAAGTAGTAGACGTCCGTCTCGGTGATGTCGACCGGGAGGCCACCCGCACCGGAGGTCGCGTCGACCAGGACGAGCGCACCCTCGTCGGCGCCCGCGACCCGCTTGATCGGGGCGGCGACACCGGTGGAGGTCTCGTTGTGGGTGTACGCGTAGACGTCGACGCCCGCCTCGGCCACCGGCTCCGGGTGCGTGCCCGGGTCGGAGGAGATCACGGTCGGCTCGGCGAGCCACGGCGCCAGCTTGGCGGCCTTCGCGAACTTGGACGAGAACTCGCCGAAGGTCAGGTGCTGCGACTTGTTCTCGATCAGACCGTGGGTCGCGACGTCCCAGAAGGCGGTGGAGCCGCCGTTGCCCAGGATCACCTCGTAGCCCTCGGGCAGCGAGAAGAGGTCGCTGATGCCGGTACGTACCTCGCCGACCAGGTTCTTGACCGGAGCCTGGCGGTGGGAGGTGCCGAGGAGAGAGGTGCCGGTGGCGGCCAGGGCGTCCAGCGCCTCCGTACGCACCTTGGAGGGGCCCGCGCCGAAACGGCCGTCGGCGGGCTTGATGTCAGCGGGAATCTGGATATCAGCCACGAGGCGGAGAGTATCGGGTCGGGAAGGGGCCGGTCGCCCGATGTCCGCCGGATGAGACGAGGACTGAGACATCCTGGCCTTGTGGGAACACACCAGGAACACGCGTCCGGACTCGCCGCCGACCTGCGCGCCGCCGTCGCCGGAGACGTCGACTTCTCCGCCGCGGCCAGGGCCCTGACCACCATGGACGCCTCCAACTACCGCCGCGTGCCCGCCGGTACGGTCGCGCCGCGCGACGCGGACGACCTCGCGGCGATCCTGGAGGTGTGCCGGGCGCACGACGCCACCCCCGTGGTCGCCCGCGGCGCCGGGACCTCGATCGGAGGCCAGGCGACCGGCACCGGCGTCGTGCTCGACCTCACACGGCACATGGGCGGCCTCGTCTCCCTCGACCCCGAGGAGCGGACCGCCGTCGTCCGGCCGGGGCTCGTCCTCGGCCGGCTGCGCGAGGCCGCCCGGCCGTACGGGCTGACCTTCGGCCCCGACCCGTCCACGCACAGCCGCTGCACCCTCGGCGGCATGATCGGCAACAACGCCTGCGGGGCGCACTCGGTCGCCTGGGGGACCACCGCGGACAACGTGCGCTCGCTCGACGTGATGACGTACCGGGGCGACCGGTTGACGCTCGGCCGCGACGGCCGGGGCGCGCCGCCCGGCCTCCGCGCCCTCGTCGACCGCCACCTGGCCCTGCTGCGCACCGGCTACCCCGCCGGGCTCCCGCGCCGGATCTCCGGCTACGCCCTCGACGCCCTGCTCCCCGAGCGGGGCGTCGACGTGGCCCGCTCCTTCTGCGGCAGCGAGGGCACGCTCGGCATCGTGACGGAGGCGACCGTACGGCTGGTCCCGCTGCCCGCCGAACCCGTCCTCGTCGTCCTCGGATACGCCGACGAGAGCGCGGCGGCGGACGCCGCGGCCGGCCTGCTGCCGCTGGGCCCGCTGACCGTGGAAGGCATGGCCGCGGACCTCGTGCGCGGAGCGGCGGGCCTGCCCCGGGGCGGGGCGTGGATGTTCTGCGAGGTCGACGGAGAGGGCGCGGCACGACGGCTCGTCCGGGCGGCGGACGCCGTGGACACCCTCGTCGTCCGGGACGCGGCCGGGCAGCGGGCCCTCTGGCGGATCCGCGAGGACGCCGCCGGCACGGCCACCCGGACGGCCGACGGAACCATGGCCTGGCCCGGCTGGGAGGACTGCGCCGTACCGCCGGCCCGCCTGGGCGCCTACCTCCGCGACTTCCGCGCCCTGCTGGCCGCATACGGCCTCCGGGGAGTCCCGTACGGGCACTTCGGCGACGGCTGCGTCCACATCCGCATCGACTTCGACCTGTGGACCGACCAGGGCGTCCGCCGCTTCCGCCGCTTCTCCGAGGCGACGGCCGACCTGGTGGTCGCCCACGGCGGCTCCCTCTCCGGCGAACACGGCGACGGGCAGGCACGCGCCGAACTGCTCCCCCGGATGTACGGGGAGGAGCTCGTCGGCCTCTTCGGCGCGGTGAAGGACCTGTGGGACCCGGACGGGGGCCTGAACCCGGGGATGCTCGTCCGGCCGAAGCCGCTGGACTCCGGACTGCGCCTCGAAGGACTCCGGGACCTCCCCGAACTTCCGCTCCTCCACCTCGGCCGCGAGGCCGCCCGCTGCGTCGGCGTGGCCAAATGCCGGGTCTCCGCACCGCTTTCCGGCCCCGGCGTCATGTGCCCGTCGTACCGGGCGACCGGCGAGGAGCGGCACTCCACCCGGGGCCGGGCACGGCTCCTGCACGAGATGGCGCTCGGCGAGGTGATCACCGACGGCTGGCGCTCGGAGGAGGTCCGCGAGGCCCTCGACCTCTGCCTCTCCTGCAAGGGCTGCCGCAGCGACTGCCCGGTCGGCGTCGACATGGCCGCGTACAAGGCCGAGTTCCTCGACCGCCACTACGCGGGCCTCACCGGCGCCTGGCGCCGGCCCCGCTCCCACTGGACGATGGGCCGCCTCCCGGCGTGGCTCGCGCACTTCGGGCGGGGGCTCAACGCCGCGATGGCCCTGCCGTTCGCCGCCCGGCTCGCCGGAGTCACCCCCGAGCGCACCATGCCGCGCGTGGCGGAACGGTCCTTCGCCTCCTGGTTCGCCGAACGCGCCTCCGCCCGCCCGCCGGCCCTCACCCTCTGGCCCGACACCTTCACCAACCACCTCGCCCCCCACGTCGGCCGCTCCGCCGTCCGCGTCCTGGAGGACGCCGGCCTCGGCATCGAACTCCCCCCGGGCCGCGTCTGCTGCGGCCTCACCTACGTCTCCACGGGACAACTGGACGCGGCCCGGCGGGTGATGCGGCGGACGCTGGACGTCATGGGGTCGGGTTCCTCGGGTGGTGCGGGGGCGGGTGCGGGTGCTTCGGGCGGGCCTGGTGGGGGGTCGGGTGCCTCGGGTGGGCCTGGTGGGGCGGCGGGTGCCTCGGGCCTCCTCGTCGCCGGTTCCGGTCGGGCGGACCGGCCCGTCGTCGTCCTCGAACCCTCCTGCGCCGCCACCCTCCGCACCGACCTGCCCGAACTGCTCCCCGACGATCCGAGAGCCGCCCGCCTCGCCGCGTCCGTCGTCACCTTCGCCGAAGCCCTGGAGACCCTCGCCCCCGACTGGACCCCGCCCCGCCTCGACCTCCCCGTCACCGGCCAGACCCACTGCCACCAGCACGCCGTCCTCGGCGACGCCGCCGACCGCCGCCTCCGCGCCCGCGCCGGCCTCACCGGCGACCTGGCGGACGGCTGCTGCGGCCTCGCCGGCAACTTCGGCTTCGAACCGGGCCACTACGAGGTGTCCGTCGCCTGCGCCGAGGACCGGCTCCTCCCCGCGCTGGCAGGCGCGCCCCCCGGCGCCGCCGTGCTGGCGGACGGCTTCTCCTGCCGCACCCAGATCGCCGACCTGACCGACACCCGCGGCCGCCACCTCGCGGAGCTGCTGGCGGAGGGCCTGGAGAACGGCCCGACCCCCCGGAGGTGAGTTACTGGTAGGCCGTACGGGCGACGCGAAGGGAACACCGTGACGGATACGAGCCGGGGGGCCGTCGAGCACGACGTCTGGACGTGGCAGCACCCGCTGCCGCTCAAGTACGTGCTGGTCAGCGAGGAATGGGACGGCGAACGGATCGTCTGGGCGCACTGCGCCGACGCCGACGGCCTCTTCGTCGCCCCCTCCCCGCGCCGGGAGCGGCTCACCCTCACGGCCTGCGCCCCGACCGGTCGTCTGCGCAAGGCCGTCGAACGCCTCCGCCGGGACGGCCCCGTCGACCTCGGCGCGCTCTCCCTCGCCGTCGACGACGACGGAGGCGGCGGCGACTACTGGGAACTGACGGACGCCGTCATACTCGACCACACCCCGTCGACCCCCTCCCTTCCCGAAGCGACCGCCTCTCTTCCCGAAGCGGCCCCCGTCGCCCCCGTCGACCCCGTCGACCCCGTGGACTTCGTCGACCTCGTCATCGAGGCCGAGGTCCACGGCCCGGCCCGGCAGCGCACCGAGCCCGCGGACGTCCGGTGGCTGCTGCTCAACGGCCCGGGCGGCTCGCACATGGGCGACTGCGGCCGGATCGATGGCCTGTACGTCGACCGCCCCCACCCCAGGCGGCCTCCCCTGCGACTCATCGGGTGCCGACCCGGCGAACGGCTCCTGCGCCGACTGGTCCACCCCCGCGCCGACGGCGACCACGTCACCCTGCTCGCCGTCGACCGGTCGGGCCGCGTGATGCGATCCCGGGAACACCTGACCCTGGAACCCGTCGCCACCCGCCCCTCCGTACTCGACCCGACCCTCGTGGACCTGTGGCTCCGTGAAGGCCCCCGCGACCGGCCCGCACCGGCGGTCCGCCCGGTGTGGGACGCCTGGTTCGAGGGACCACCGACCGAGCCGGGCTCATGGACCGCGTTCCCGCCCGAGGGCCGGGCCGAGTGGGCCGCCTTCGCCGCCGAGCGCCAGGACGCCGGCCGCCCCCTGCCGGACCCCGTCCGCCACCTCGACGGCCGCCACGTCACCGACGTCCACGGCCTGACCTGCGCGCTGGGCGAGGCGTTCGCGGGCCCCGGCGGCCACTACCACCAGTGCTGGGCCGCCCTCCGCGGCTGCCGGTGCGGCGGCGAACGCCCGCCCACCCCCTTCACCCTCGTCTGGCACCACTCCGACATCGCCCGCCGCGCCCTCGCCCCCCTGAGCGTGGACACCGCGGGCGACACCCCGTACTTCGACGCCGTCCTCCAGCTGCTCACCCGCGTCGGCATCACCGTCCGACTCCGCTGAGGTCGCGGCAACTCCCGTGGTGCGAGAGGGAGTCCCGATCGCTCGATGGACGGAGCGGTCCCCTTTCCCGTACGACCGGCTCGTCCTGCGCGAGCGGGAACCCGGCGACGTCACCGCCGTCCATGGCGTCCACGGCAACCACGGCGTCCACGGCTCCGCGAGAGGGGCGCTCGGAGGGAGGGGCTCACGCCCCGCTGACGATGTCGCGGGCCATCGCGACCAGCGCGCCCGTCGCCGGGTGCGCGAACGCGTCCCGCCAGGCCAGCACCACCGGCAGCGCGGGGGCGTCCGTCATCGGGCGGTAGGCGACGCCCGGATGCGGGTGGAGCGCGGCGGTGGAGGCGGAGGAGACGCCGATGCCGCGGCCCGCGGCGATCGCGGTGAGCCAGTCGTCGGTGTTCGCGACGGTCAGCGTCGCCGCCGGGCGGGCGGCGGACGGCCAGAGCGCGAGGGTCGTCGTGCCGGAGACGGTGTTGAGGACCACGGTCTCGCCGGTGAGGTCCCCGAGCGCCAGCCGGGGCCGGTCGGCGAGCGGACTGTCGGCCGGCAGCGCGGCGACCCGCTCCTCCGAGGCCAGTTCCTCGGTCACCAGACCCGGCGCGTCGACCGCGCCCCTGAGCAGCGCCGCGTCGACCTCGCCCCGGGCGAGGCCGGCGGTGCGGTCGTCGATCCGGAGCAGTTCGAGCGGCGTCTCGGGGTGTTCACGCTGCCAGCGCCGGAGCAGGGGAGTGGTGTACGGCCCGAAGGCCGACCAGGCGTGCCCGAGGCGCAGCGGCCGGTGGCGCAGCCTCGCCGGGTCGACGGCGGCCTCGAAGGCGGCGAGTGCGGCCGCGGCCCTCTCCTGGAACGCCCGGCCCTCGGCCGTGAGCGCCAGATGGTGGGTCGAGCGGTCGACGAGCCGTGCGCCGAGGTGCTGTTCGAGGGCGGCGAGCGTCCGGGAGACGGCGGGCTGTGTGAGGTGAAGCCGCACCGCCGCCCTCGTCAGGCTGGACTCCTCGGCGATGGCGAGGAAGCAGCGGAGGTGACGCAGCTCGATGCTCATGCGTCCGGAGCATAACCGCAGCCCAATCGGCATTTCCGCTGCCGCGCGGGGGCTCGTAGCGTGGCTGGTGTCGGGGGAGGGGGAATCACGACGACAGCCTCCCGGCCGGTGCATTATTCTGGACTTACAGTTCAGTTTCATGGACCGCTTGGTCGGGTGAAGCAGCCGTAGCGGGTGCGCAGGAGAAGGAGGAGCCGGTGGACAGTCCGGTCAAGGACGCGGCCGTCGCGGCTGCCCCGGCCGTCGGGCAGACGGGGCCGGACGGCGCTGTGGCCGGAGCCGGATCGCCGGGCGCTGGTGCCGGAGCCGGTGCCGGCTCGCAGGGCGCTGATGTCGGAGCCGGGGCGCATGGTGCCGCCGCCGACGCCGGGCCGCGGCGCGCCGCCATCGGGCGGGGGATCGCGGGCCACCGCCTCGGGCCCGTCGCGCTCGTCGTCGCGGGCGGGCTCTCCGTGCAGTTCGGCTCCGCCGTCGCCGTCCTGCTCATGCCGCGCGCCGGCGCCCTCGGGGTCGTCACCCTGCGGCTCGTCCTCGCCGCCGCGGTGCTGCTGATCGTCTGCCGGCCCAAGGTCCGCGGTTACGGCCGCGCCGACTGGGGCACGGTCCTCGCCTTCGGCGCCGCCATGGCCGGGATGAACATCCTCTTCTACCAGGCCGCCGACCGGATACCGCTGGGCGCCGCCGTGACCCTGGAGGTCCTCGGCCCGCTGATCCTCTCGGTCGTCGCCTCGCGCCGGCTCGTGAACCTGCTCTGGGCCGGGCTCGCGCTCGGCGGCGTCGTCCTGCTCGGCGGCGGCGGCTTCGACCGCCTCGATCCGGTGGGAGCCGCGTTCGCGCTCGCCGCGGGCGTCATGTGGGCGACGTACATCGTCTTCAGCGCCCGTACCGGCCGCCGCTTCCCGCAGGCCGACGGGCTCGCGCTCGCCATGGCCTTCGGCGCGGTCCTCAGCCTGCCCTTCGGCATCGTGGAGGCGGGCGACAAGCTCCTCGTACCGTCGACGATCGGCCTCGGGCTCTGCGTGGCCCTGATGTCCTCCGTCCTCCCCTACACCCTCGAACTCCTCGCTCTCCGCCGGCTCCCCGCCCCCACGTTCGCCATCCTGATGAGCCTCGAACCGGCCATCGCCGCCACCGCCGGCTTCCTCATCCTCAGCCAGGCCCTCTCCGTCCTCGACGCCCTGGCCATCGCCCTCGTCATCGCCGCCAGCATGGGCGCCGTACGCACCCAGACCCGCCGCCGCGCACCCTAGGGCCTGCCGTCACATTCCCGTCTGCCCCGCGACGCCTGGCCCTAGGGCCTCCCGGCCTTCCGCGCGCCTCGAAGCCCCGGCCCAACGGCCGGGGCTTCGTCGTCGCCGAGCCCGGCCCGGAGGGCCCGGGTCCGGAACGCGCCCCGGTCTCCGTGCCGCGCTCCCCGCCTAGACTCCCCGCATGATCGCCACGCTGCAGTGCCTCGTGCTCGACTGCTCCGCGCCCCGGGAACTCGCGGAGTTCTACCGGGCGGTGCTCGGCGGGGAGGTGGACCGGCCGGATCCCCGCTGGTCCCTCGGCGAGGGGTGGTCGACGCTGCACGTCCCCGGCGGGCCGGTCCTCTGTTTCCAGGGCGTGGCGGACCATCGCCCGCCGACCTGGCCGGATCCGGAGCGCCCGCAGCAGTCCCATCTCGACTTCGGGGTCGCCGACCTGGACGCGGCGCAGGAGCGGGTCCTCGCGTGCGGCGCGAGCCTCCTCGACGACGGGGCGGGGACGCGGAGCTGGCGGGTGTACGCGGATCCGGCGGGTCATCCGTTCTGCCTGGTCAGGGAGTGACCCGATCCGATCGATGGTTGGCCCTCGGACGATGGAGCGGGGGGCGGCCGGTGGGGATCATGGGGGTGTCGCCAGTCGTGTGAGGGAAGGGGGGCCGGTCGTGGCTCTGGAGATGAGGGACCGGTGCGAGCGCTGCGGGACGGCGGAGCTGACGCCGGACGGGCCGGCGCGGATCTGCTCGTACGAGTGCAGCTTCTGTGTGCCGTGCGCGGACGCGATGGAGGACGTCTGTCCCAACTGCGGGGGTGAACTCGTACCGCGTCCGCGTCGGGTCGCCGCTTAGGCGGATCGGCTTCCCCGCTGGTCGGGCGGGGGGTGGGTGCGGGCGTCCATCAGGGTCCCTGATGATAGTTGATACCTTCGCGAAGGTTTTTATTTCATGGGTGCATGACCGCATCCACCAGCTCCACTCCGGAGCCGGCAGCACTGCCGGCTCGTTCGGGGGCCTACCCGGACGGCAGGACCCCCCTCGCTGACGCCGTACTGGCAGTGGCCCGACGGGACATCGCCACGTTCCACGCGCTGCCGCTGTCGCACGGCCGGTCTATCCGCGACTCCCACATGCGGGGGACCTACGAGGCGCTGTTCGGCGTCGCGCAGCTCGCGGCCGACGTGTCGTACAGCGGTACGATGCTCGACTCGTTCTTCCGGCCGCGAGGCCCGCTCCGGGAGGCGCAGCGCCTCGCCGCGCACAGCTTCGGCGCCGACGCGACGTTCTTCCTCTCGGCCGGCACCAGCACCGCCAACCGGGTCGCGCTCACCGCGCTGACGCAGCCCGGCTCCCGGGTGCTCGCGGACCGCTCCTGCCACCAGTCGGTGCACTTCGCGCTCAACTCGCTCGGCGTCGAGGTCGCGTACGCCCCGATGCAGCGCTGCTGCGACGACTGCCCGCGGACGTACGCGGACCTGCCCCGGCTCCTGGAGATGTTCCGGGCCGCGGCCGTCGAGGGGCGGCCGTTCGACACCGTCGTCCTGTCGGCCGTCTCGTACGACGGGGTCCGCTACGACCTGCCGACCGTCCTCGCCGAACTCGCCGCCGTCCACCCCGGGGTCGCGGTCCTGGTCGACGAGGCGTGGGGGGCGGCGCACCGCTTCCACCCCCGGCTCCGCCCGCTCACCGCGCTCCACGCCGTCGAGACGCTGCGCGCCGCCGACCCCCGCCTCGCGATGAACGTCGCCGTCACGCACTCCGCGCACAAGTCGATGTCGGCGCTGCGCCAGGGCTCGTACCTGCACCTCATCGGCGACGGAGAGGCCCAGGAGCGCACCGCGCAGGCCCTGTTCCAGCACCACACCACCTCGCCGAGCTGGCCCGTCCTCGCCAGCCTCGACCTGGCCCGGCTCCAGGCCGAGACGGAGGGCGAGTCGCTCCTCGGCCGGTCGCTCGGTCTCGCCAGCACCCTGCGCGTCGAACTCGCGACCGACCCGCGGCTCTCCGCCTACCGACCCCTCGGACCCGACGGGCACCTCGTCGACGCCGCGCAGCTCGTCAGCGACGACCCCACCCGGGTCCTCGTCGACATCAGCGCCCTCGGCATCACCGCGGCGGACTTCCGCCGGATGCTCTTCGACGAGTACGCGCTGTACGTGGCCCGCGAAAGCGGCGACGCCGTCCTCTTCCACATCCACATCGGTGTGGACGAGGCGACCCTGCTGCGGCTGCTCGACGCCCTGCGCACCATCCAGCGCACCTATCGGAGCGCCTCCGCGGCGCTGGCCGCGGGCACGTCCGAGCACTTCATCATCGCGTACCCGCCCGGCATCCCGATCACCGTGCCCGGCGAGAAGCTCTGCGAGCGCACGCTCAGTCAGATCGACTCCCTGCGTTCCAGCGGCTGCGAGATCTACACGCTGCGGAACCCGACCGTGTCGGTCGGCGAGCCGGCCGCCCACGCGCCCGCCGCCACGGGTCCGGCCGTCACGGGTCCCGCCGGTCACGTCACCGGTCCCGGCACCGGTCACGTCACCGGATCGGTCACCGCGTCCGGGTCCGTACCCGTACCCGTACCCGCATCCGTCGCCGGCTCCGTCACCGCCGAGCGCTTCGCCGCGGCCACGACCGCCGAGCGTCTCGCCGGTACCGCCTCCGCCGTCTCGGCCGCCGGTACCACCGCGGCCACCGTCTCGGCCGCCGCCACCGCCGTCGTCACCAGCTGACCCGCCCGACTCCGAGGGAGAACACTTCCATGATCAAGATCGCGGACATCCGCAAGCACGCCGCCCGCTGGCCGCAGCGCGTCGCCGTCGTCGACGGCGAGACCCGTATGACCTGGGCGAGCTTCTCCGACAAGGTCGGCCGGGTGGCCTGTGCCATCCAGGACCTGCTGCCCGAGACCCGGCCCGCCCGTGCGGTGTTCCTCGCCGAGAACAGCTGGGAGCTGGTCGTCTCGATGGCCGCGGTCAGCTCGCTCGGCATCCCCTGCGTCGGCCTCGACTACACCGCCGGGCCCGTCGCGACCAAGGCGGCGCTCGACCAGCTGGAGCCCACGGTCGTCATCACCTCACGGGCCCACCGCGGGCTCGTGGAGGAGTGCGGCTGGCCGAACGGCCGGGACATACTCGACATATTCGTCGACAGCGAACCCGTGGGCCTGCCCGACGGGCAGACCGTGGCCGTCAGCTTCACCGACCTCCTCGTGTCGGCGCCCGGTGAACCGCAGCCGGTGGAGCAGCCGTTCGAGGCGTTCTCCTTCACGTCCGGCACGAGCGGCGTGCCGAAGATGGTCGTCCGGCGTACGTCCTTCGAGGCCCGCCGCTTCGCCGACCTCGTCGACCAGTACGCCTTCGACGAGGAGGACGTCCACCTCGTGACCGTGCCGCTCTACCACGCCTCCGGGCCGGGCTGGGCGCGAATCTTCCTCACCCTGGGCGGCACCGTCGTCCTCGGCCCGCACGACGACGCCGAGGAGCTGATCCGGATCATCCAGGAGGAGGGCGTCTCCACGACCCTGATGGTGCCGCCCGTCCTGGCCCGGGTCGTCGCCCACCCGAACTCGGAGCACCTGCACAAGACCTCGCGGCTGCACTTCGTCCTCTCCGGCGGCCGCCACCTCAACCGGTGGGTCGTCAACAACGCCTGGGACCGCCTCGGTCCGGTCCTCCACCTCTACTACGGGACCACCGAGACCGGCGTGAACGTCATGATCGGCCCCGAGGAGCTGCACGTGGCGCCCTGCCGCTCGGGCCGCCCCATGCCCGGCAACACCGTCGTCGTGCTCGATGCCGCCAACAAGCCGCTCCCGAAGGGCAGTCGGGGCCGGGTGGCGATCGCCAGCTACCAGCTGATGGACAGTTACGCGACGAGCGAGCCCGACTTCATGACGCTCGACTACGGCGGCCGCACCCAGCGGTTCCTGCTCACCGGCGACAGTGGGCTCGTCGACGAGGCGGGCCGGCTCGAACTGACCGGCCGCAACGACGGTGTGGCGAAGGCGGAGGCCGGCAAGCCGCTCGACGTCAACATCTTCGGCCTTGAGGCGGACCTGATGGACCTGCCCTGCGTCCGGGAGACCGCCGTCCTGCGAACGAACCTCCCCGGTGCGGGCGAGGTGCTCGTCGTGCCCTTCACCCCGGTCGCCCCGGAGCGCCAGGAGAGCGGCTACCGGGCGGTCAGCGCCGCCTGCGCCCGCCGCGTGCCGTGCCTCCCGGCGTACGTGGTCCCCGTCGACGCCATCCCGTACAGCCCGACCGGCAAGGTCCGGGCGGCCCAGCTCCTGGAGTCGGTGCTGCCCCTGCTCGACATCCGGCCCACGGAGCCGGACGAGGCCGCCCCGGCGGGCGAGGACCCCGTGCGCGAGGCCCAGCCGGTCGGGGTCTGATCCCCCTCCGCGGGGGCGCCGCGGCCGGGGTCCGATCCCCTTCCGCGGCCCCGCCCGCACCCCTTCCTCCCACACACGCCGTTCCCCCTCCCCTTCCCTCCTCCCCTTCCCTCCTCCCCTCCGTCCCTCCCCTCCCGGCCGGATCAGGCCCGACAGGAAGAGTCATGAACAGTCAGAACACGTACATGCGAGGCGTCCTTCTCTGCCTCCTGGCCACGGTGTCCTGGGGCGCGATGTTCCCCCTCATGGACTCCACGCTGAAGCACATCGACCCCTTCACCTTCACCTGCATGCGGTACGCGATCGCCGGCGCGATGTTCCTCGTCTTCCTCCGGGTCCGCGAGGGGCGGGAGGGGCTGCGTCTGAAGGGCGAACGCATCGGGCTGGCCTGGCTGTTCGGCACGGCCGGCTTCGCGGGCTTCCAGTTCCTCGTCTTCTTCGGCCAGGACCTCATCGGCGAGCGGGGCGCGCTCAACGCCTCGATCATGATGGCGACCATGCCGATGATGGGCTTCCTGGTGAACTGGGTGCTGAAGAAGGTCGTGCCGCCGAAGGCGTCGCTCGCCTTCATCGCGATGTCCTTCGTCGGCACGATCCTCGTCGTCTCCGACGGTGACATCGGTTCGCTGATCGCCTCCCCGAAGGAGGCCGGCGCCGACGCCCTGCTGCTCTTCGCCGCGCTGTGCTGGGTGGTCTACACGTCGGGTGCGAGCTTCTTCCCGACGTGGTCCCCGATCAAGTACACGGCGATCACCACGGCCCTCGGTCTCGCCAGCGCCACCGTCATCACGGCGGTCATCCTGGCGGCCGGCGGCGTGCCCGTCCCGACGGCGGGCGCCGTGGGCACGATCCTGCCCCAGCTCGCCTACATGAGCGTCATCGCCGGCTTCGTCGGCGTCCTCGGCTGGAACTTCGGCAACCGCTACCTCGGCCCGCTCAACGGCGTCCTCTTCATGGACGTCGTGCCGATCACGGCCTTCGTCATCTCGGCCCTGACCGGTGTGGTCCCGGCCGGTGTGCAGATCGTCGGCGCGTCCCTGACGGCGGCGGCGCTGGTCTTCAACAACCTGTATCTGCGGCGCGTCGCGGCCAAGGCCGCCGCGGTCCCGGCTTCCGCGACCGCCGCGACGCCGGTCTCGGGTTCCGCCTCGGCGCCGGGTTCGGCTTCCGGTTCGGGTTCCGCCGCAGGTTCCGGTTCGGGCTCCGGTTCGGGTTCCGCTTCGGCTCAGGCGCCGGTCGCCTCGGGCAGCAGGTCCTGATCCGTCGTACGCACTCAGCGTGGCCTCCCACCTCGGTGGGGGGCCACGCCGTTTTCCGGACGTCCGCCTCTCCGGGTGCTGCTCATCGCGGCCGCGCGGCCGGTCAGGCGTGCAGCCCGTCGAGGAGGACGCTCCGCATCTCCGCGTACCGCTCGGGGAGGTCCTTGCGCCGGCTGAGGACGTCGGAGATGTGCTGCATGCCGAAGAAGGCGGAGACCAGGACGCGGGCCGCCGCGCGGGGTTCCACTCCCTCGCGCAGTTCGCCCGCGTCCCGGGCTTCCGTGATCAGCCGGGAGAGGTAGTCCTCCCAGCCCACGTACGGCTCGGGGAGTTCGGCGTCGATGAGGGCCCGCTCGATCTGGAGCCGGGCGCCGGCCTGGACGACGATGTCCCGCGCGAACGCCGCGGTGACCGTGTCCAGTACGGCGACGAGCGTGTCGAACGGCTTCTCGTGGGCGCCCTCGGCGCCCTTGAGGATCTCGGGCCAGCGGGCGTAGTGCTCCTGGACGACCGCGACGGCGAGGGCCTCCTTGTTCGTGTAGTGGAAGTACACCGCCCCCTTGGTCATGGCGGCGCGTTCGGCCACGTCCTGCAGGGTGACCGTCGCGTAGCCGCGCTCCGCGAAGAGCTCGGCCGCCGACTGGAGGATGTGCACCTTCGTGCGCCGGGCGCGCTCTTGCTTCGGTTCGCTCCGGGGTGTCGCCATGCCTGTCCGCCTCTCTCGTGCCTATGCCTTGCAATATACATTCTCGAAGGTATATTTCTTGCTGTCGGGGGACGGCCAGGTCCCCCGTCGCCACGATGATTCACCTTGAGGGGGAAAAGGATGTCCATCGGTGTGCTGCAGACCATGCCGTCTTTCGGGTCGATCGACCCGCTGGAGGCACTCGGGACCCTGGAATCGCTGGAGTCCCTCATACGGGAGGCCAAGGACGGGCTCAGCTTCGACCGCACCATCTCCCGCCGGCTCGTGCACCGCGCCTCGGTGACGGAGGTCTTCCTCACCGACTCGGTCGTCGCCGGCGCGGACCGGTTCCTGGTCGGCGCCCAACTGCCCCGCAACCACGCCCTGTACCGCCCGGAGGAGACCGGGCAGTGCGACTTCATGCTGCTCGTCGAGACCGTACGGCAGGCCGGGATCTTCCTGAGCCACCGCTACCACGACGTGCCGCTCGGCCACCACTTCATCTTCAAGGCGCTGTCGCTGCACATCGGCGACCCGGCCGCCCTCCGGGTCGGCAGCGGTCCGCTCGCGATCGCGCTCGACGTGAAGGTCGTGACCCCGGCCGGGACGCGCAACCCGCGCCGCTTCGACGCCCGCTTCGACATGGTGATCGAGGTCGGCGGCCGCGAGTGCGCCCGCGCCTCCGCCGGGGTCGTCGTCATCGACGGCATCCGCTACGGACGGCTGCGGCAGCGCGGACGCCTCGCGGAGACGACGGCCAGGGGCACGGCGGAGACGACGGCCAAGGGCGCGGCGGAGACCACGGCCAGGGGCGCGGTGGGCGCGGGCCGGGACGCGCAGGGAGCCCAGGGCGGCCGGCCCGGGGCGGCCGGCCGGGCCGGCTCGCCGCACGGAGAGCAGGGGGGCGCCGCCGGATCGCGGGGCGTGCTGCGCTCCGTGGCGGATTCCGGCACGAAGGCCCGGCCGGCCGGTACGGGGGAGTGGCGGCTGCACGTGGACCCCACGCACCCCGGCTACTTCGAGCACCCCTCGGACCACGTGCCCGGGATGCTGCTCCTGGAGTCCTTCCGGCAGGCCGCCGCGCTGGTGGCCGCCGACGGGAGCGCGCTGACTTCCATGGAGGCCGAGTTCGCCGTCTTCGGCGAGCTGGCCGAGCCGGTCAAGGTCCACGCCACGCGGGCGGAGGGCGGCCGGATCCGGCTGTCGGCGACACAGCGCGGACGGCTCCTCGCCACGGCCGGGGCCCGCTGCGCGTGAGGGCGTGGCGGCACGTTCAGGGCATGTACGGACGAGCGTAGAGAGGAAGAGGAATGGAACTCCAGCACTTACGGGCCTTCCGCGAAGTGGCCCGAGAACTCAGCTTCACCCGCGCGGCGCACAACCTGCACTACTCCCAGCCCGCGGTCACCGCGCAGATCAAGGGCCTGGAAGAGGACATGGGGGCATCGCTCTTCCAGCGGCGCGGCAACCGTTCCGTGGAGCTGACGCCGGCCGGGGCGCGCCTGCGTCCGCTCGCGGAACAGATCCTCGACCTGGTCGAGACGGCGCAGGACGAGATCGCCTGCCCGGGCGCCGGGCGCACGAAGGCCGGCCGGACCGGCGGCGAACGGCGCCTGGGCTCCCTCGCCGGAGGCGTCCGGCTCGGGGAGAGAGGGGGGCGGGAATGACCATCGCCGCCACCCGGGCCGCGTTCTTCGACGTGGACGAGACCCTGATCACCTGCAAGAGCATGGCCTGTGTCCTCGCCCGCTTCTGGGGCCGAGGCGAGGTGGCCGCCCGCAGACTCGCCGCGGCGCGCGCCTCGTTGCAGGCGCAGATCGGCGCGGGTGTGCCCCGCGAGCAGGTGAACCGTTCCTTCTTCCGCTTCCTCGCCGGCAGCCGCCTCGACGAGCTGGAGGCGTGCGGCCAGGAGTGGTACGAGAAGGCCCGCACCGGCGGCCTCGTCCACACCCCTGTGTACGACGCGCTGCGGCGCCACGCGAACGCCGGCGACCTGATCGTCCTCGTCTCCGGGGCCTTCTCCGCCTGCCTTGACCCGCTGGCCCGCGAGGTCGGCGCGGACCTCGTCGTCTGCACCGTGCCCGAGGTGGACTCACAGGGCCTGCTGACCGGGGAGCTGAGCGGTCCGGCCATGATCGGCGAGGCCAAGGCCGAGGCCGCGCGCGGGATCATGACGGCGTTCGACCTCGCTCCCGGGGACTGCTTCGCGTACGCCGACGACGACAGCGACCTCCCCCTGCTCCGCGCGGTCGGCCACCCGGTCCTCGTCGGCGACGGACCGGTCTCCGCCCCGCTCGTGGAGACCGCCACCTGGTCCTGGCTGCCCGGCCCGGCCCCCGCCCCTTCCGCCCGGCCCGCCCCACCCCCGGCGGCACGGACGACGGCGCCACCGCCGAGCGCGCGGAGTGCCACGGGCGGCCCCAGCGCGCGGAGTGCCACCGGCGCCACCAGTGCCGAAGGCGCCACCGGCGCCTTCGCGCCGCAGGCGGCCTGAGGCTCCGGCCTCCCGCCTCCCCCCCACGCTTGCGCGGCCGACCCAGGAAGCCCCGCCGCCACGGAGGCTCCGTCGGGCAGCGGTCGGGGAAGCCCGCCGCACGCCCGTCGGGCAGCGGCCGGGAAGCCCGCCGCACGTCACCTGACGGGACCCGAGCCGGTTTCACGCCGGGACCGAGCCGTTCGGAGACCTCGACCCGGAGACCCCGGAGGCGCCTTCGACCCGGAGCCCCCCCCGGAGACCCCGGAGGCGCCCTCGACCGGAGACCCGTACCGAATCCCGCCTCCCCCTACCCGGCTCCGGACCCCACTCCGGCTCCCGACCCCGATCCCGATCCCGTCCCGGATTCCGTCCCTGGTCCCGATCCGGAGAGGGACGGTTCCAAGATGTCCCAGACCTCGCTCACGAGGGCGGCGGGGTCGGCGGTGTCCGTTGCCGTGACGACGGCGGGGGCGCCGACGAGGAGGGCGACGGCGAGCCGGGCGAGGAGTTCGGCGGGGTGGGTGGTGGAGACGGAGCCGTCCTTCTGGCCCTTGCGGACGAGGAGCGCCACGACGCCGCAGAGGTTGCCGAGGTGGACGGGGGTGGTTCCGTCGGCGCGGGCGGCGTCCATGACCAGACGGAGGCCGGCGGCGAAGGGGAGGTCCTCGTACACGCGGTGGGCGAGGCCGACGAGCAGGGTACGCAGGGTCGGCAGGGCCGTGCCCGTCTCCTCCGCCTCGCCGACGGCGGTGGCGAGGGTGTCGGCCCAGGAGGACTCGAAGGAGCGGGTCAGTTCGCCGGCGAGGTCCGCCTTGGACGAGAAGTGTCCGTAGAGGGCTCCCTTGGTCAGCCCGGTGCGGGCCGTGATGTCGGCGAGGTTCGTCCCCGCGAATCCGTGCAGGGCGAACTCGGCGGCTGCCGCGCCGAGCACCAGGTCATAGGTCATGCGGGCCCTGTCCTGTTGCCTCACCGAGCGTCCACCTTCCTTGCGCTGTCCACATGTCCGCCGAGGTTTCCATGACGGGTTCTCAGAAAATACCTTCTGGACCGAATCTTTTTCTACTCGCATCAGTACCGCCACTCAAGGAGTACGCGTCATGACAGTCGCCGAGACCTCCGTCGCCGAGGCCCCCCTCGCCGGGAGCCCCGCGTCCCTCGCCGCCGGATACCTCTACGCCGCCGCCGCGCGGCACGCCGAGGAGTCGGAGCGCGCCGGCCGGCTCCACCCCGAGGTCGTCGCGGCGATGACCTCCGCGGGCCTCGCCCGGCACTTCGTGCCCCGCCGCTGGGGCGGCACCGCCGGGACCTTCGCCGACGTGCTCGACGCGGTCGCCGGCGTGGGCACCGCCTGCGCCTCCACCGCCTGGTGCGCCGTCCTGTTCGCCGGCCACGCCCGCCTCGCCGCGCACCTTCCGGCCGAGGGTCAGCGGGAGTTGTGGGGCGACTCGCCCGACACGCGCATCGCGGCGGCGGTCGTCCCCCCGGCCGGCCGGCTCACCCGCTCGCCGGGAGGCTGGACCCTCTCGGGGGAGTGGGCCTTCGCCAGCGGCGTCGAGCACGCCGAATGGGTCCTCCTCGCCTCCCTCGACCACACCGACCCCGAGGCCCCGGCCTACCGGGTCCTCGCGGTGCCGCGCGAGCACGTCCGCATCCGCGAGACCTGGGACGCGGTCGGCCTGCGCGCCTCGGGCAGCCACAGCGTCTCGGTCGACGCGGTGTACGTACCCGAACACCGCACCTTCCTGCGGGAGCGGCTGCTCACCGGGGTCCCCGACGCGGACGCGGCCCCCTGCCACCGGGTGCCGTACCAGCTGGTCGCCGCCCTCCTCTTCGCCGCGCCCGCGCTCGGCGCCGCCCGCGGCGCGCTGGAGGCGTGGACGGTCCTCGTGGGGCTGCGCCGGCTCCCGGACGGGCGGCCGCTCACCGAGGACCCGGCCGTGCAGCAGACCCTGGCCCGCTGCTCCGCCGAGATCGACGCGGCCCGTCTGATGCTGGAGACCGCCGCCGCCCGCGCCGACCACCCGGCCGGGGGTCTGATGGACGCCGCCCTCAACCAGCGGGACGCCGCCGTCGCCGTCGACCTCCTCGCCGGCGCGGTGGAACGCCTCATGCGCACCGGCGGCGCGCGCGGTCTCATCGCGGGCGGCGGCCTGGAGCGCGCCTGGCGCGACATCCACGCGGTCGCCGCCCACGCCGCCCTCCAGCCCGCCCCTGCCGCCGCCGCCTACGCGGCGACCGTCTTCCCGTCAGGCCGCTGAGCCGGGGCGGTTCACTGAGCCGTACCGGACCGCTGACGCCGGGGCGGACCACTGAGGCCGGGGCCGGGCGCGGGGCACTGCGCCCGGGCGGAGCCGCTGGGCCCGGGCAGGGCTGCCGGCCCCCGGCCTCGGGCCCCCGGCCCCCGGCCTCGGG
>NZ_JBHWAQ010000039.1:0-65832 GCF_042743475.1 Streptomyces sp. NPDC059534 | reverse complement strand
CGCGAAGGGCCGGCCGGGTGTCGAACCGGCCGGCCCCTTCGCGTGCCCGCGGTCTCAGCCGGTCGGCAGCACGCACACCGTGTCGAGCCCGAGCACCCGGTTGAGCCGCCCGAACGCCAGCCACGACCCCAGGCTCATCGTCAGCTCCACGATCTCCGGCTGGCTGTACCGGGCCGTCATCCGCGCCCAGAACTCCTCGTCCAGACCGTGGTGGTCCAGCGCGTACCGCTCCGCGTACTCGGCCGCGAGCCGCGTCCGCTCGTCGAAGGTCTCCGACACCTCCGTCTCCCGCCACGCGGCGACGAGCTCGTCGAACCCCTCCTCGACCTTCACCCCGTCCCGGTCGGTACGCCAGTCCAGACAGAAGCCGCAGCCGTTGATCTGCGCGATCCGCAGCCGTGCCGCCTCGAACTCGCGCAGCCCCAGGGTCGTATGGGCGTACACCGACAGCGAGAAGTTCGCCGCCGCCGTCCCGATCTCCGGAACCATGTCGCCCCACACGTACCCGATCGGCTCCTGCCCCTCGGGAATGTCGATGATCACCGTGGTCTCCTTCCCAGCTTGCCGACCGCCGGCCGCAGCGGCACGTCCAGTGCGTCGTACAGTCCCGGCTCCGCCGCCACCAGCCAGTCGATCGCCCCGACCAGCCGGCCCACCGCCGTGGCGTTCCCGCCCGCCGACCGGTTCTCGCCCTCGTCGGTCGCCGCCACCGTCACCTCGATCCGGGGGCTGCCCTCGACGATCACCCGGTGCGCCCCCGCGCCGTCCGGCGGCACCGGCCAGTCCGGTGCGCACGAGGGGTGGATCCGGGTGACGTGCTCGATCACGATCCGCGGCTCCCCGCCGACGATCCCCTGCACCTCGAAGCGGATCGCGCCCTGCGTCCCCGCCTCGAAGACGCCCATCGTCCGCGTCTTCACCGTCGCCTCCAGCGGGCGCCGCTCCATCGTCTCGCGGATCTCGTCCAGTTCGGCGCCCAGCGCGCGGGCCATCAGCCGTATCTGCCCGCCCCAGATCATGGTCGGCACCGAGGGCCACAGCATCGGCGGCTCGTAGTCCAGGGGCCGGCCCATCCCCACCAGCTCCCGGACCGACTCCTCCTGCTCGTACGTCGAGTAGTCGAAGATCTCCTGGCAGCGGATCGCGTCCACGGTGGCGCCGAGCCCGCTCACGAGCAGCGGCAGCACGTCGTTGCCCCAGCCCGGGTCCACCCCCGACACGAACAGCGAACCGCCCCCCTCGGCGACGGCCGCGAGCACGGGATCGCGGAACTCGGGCGGCGCGTTGCGCTGGTCGTAGAGCGGATACAGCGCGGGCGTCACCACCACCGCGCCCGCCGCCACCGCGCGCGCCACGTCGGCGAGCGCGCCGTCGGGCCGGGTGTCGCCGGAAGCGGCGTACACCACCGCCTCCGGCCGCCCGTCGAGCACGGCGCCGACGTCGTCGTCGGCCACCACCCCGAGGTCGCGCCCGAGCCCCGCGAGCCGGCCGGCGTCACGGCCGACCTTCGCCGGGTCGGACACCAGCACGGCCGCGAGCTCCAGCCCTGGATGGGCGTCCACGGCCCGAATGGCCGCGCGCCCGACATTTCCGGTACCCCACACCACCGTCCGAATCATGCGCGGAGGGTAGCGCCGGGCCCCGAAGGTTCCCAGACCCGTGACGCGATGATCTGACGATTCGTCAGATCGGGTGCCGGGGAGCGTCGGTCAAGCCAGCCGCAGGGCGACGAACGGCACCGTGTCACCCGGCAGGACGTACCGCTCCACCTCCACGAAACCGCGCGCCAGGGCGAACCGGAGCCCCTCCTCGTTGGAGGCCAGGACCACCGTCTCGACGCCCTCGTCGCTCAGCGTCCGCGCGTGCGCCAGCCCCCGCTCGTACAGCGCCGTCCCGAACCCCCGTCCCCGGAACCCGGGGAGCGTCCGGGCGATGACGGTCGCCGCCGGGATCTCCTCGTCCGGCGGCCGCACCGTCGAACAGCCCACCGCCACCTCGCCGAGGTACGCGACGTCCAGCCTGTTGCGGCCCGCCCGCTCCCGCACCTCGTCCGGCGACAGGACGGCCGTGGGGATGATCGTGTTGTGGACGGCACGCCAGTCCGCGAGCTGTGCCTCGCTCCGCGCCCGTTCGATACGAAGATCGTTCATCGCAGCAGGAAACCGCGCCCCGCCGGACGGGTCAACCGCTTTCGGCCCCCGCGTCCCGGCGGGCGGCGCTCACACGCCCCCCGCCGCGGGGAGCCCCCGGACCGCCCGCGCCAGCGCGTCCCGGACCCGGTCCGCGTCCGCCTCCGTGGTACGCCAGTTGCTGAACGCGGCGCGCAGCGCCGGCGTGCCGTGCAGCACCGTCGGGGTGAGGAACGCCTCCCCGGAGTCGGCGACCGCCCCCGCCAGGGCGGCGAGCCGCTCCTTCGTCGGCTCGTCGGCGAGAGTGAGGCAGACGACGTTCAGACGCACCGGCGCGAGAAGCCGCAGCCCGGGGACGGCCGCCACCCCCTCGCCCAGCCGCCGGGCCAGCGCGGCACAGCGCTCGACGATCTCGGCGTGACCCTCGCGCCCGTACGCCGTCAGCGAGAACCAGGTGGCCAGGGCGCGCAGCCGCCGGGAGTTCTCCGGGGTCAGATGGAGGAAGTCGGGGGTGCCGGTGGGAAGACCCAGATACGGCGACTCGTTGTGGAAGACCCGCACCTGGAGGTCCTGCCGACGGGTGAACTGCACGGCGGCGTCGTACGGGACGTTCAGCCACTTGTGCAGGTCCACGCAGATCGAGTCGGCGGCGTCGAGCCCGTCGACGAGCCCGGCATGGGCGGGGGAGAGCGCGGCGAACGCGCCGAACGCCGCGTCCACGTGCAGCCAGAGGTCGTACCGCTCCTTCAGCGCGGCGATCGCCCGCAGGTCGTCGAAGTCGACCGTGTTGACCGTCCCGGCGTTGGCGACCACGATCGCGGGCCGCCCGTCCAGCGACTCCAGCGCCTCGGCCAGCCGGGCCACGTCCACGGCCTCGCGCTCCCCGCCGAGCAGCGGCACCGGCCGCAGCGCGTCCCGCCCGATGCCCAGCACGGACAGCGCCTTGGTGATGCTGGAGTGCGGGCTGCCGGACAGCACGTGCACCGGGCCGAGCGCGGCCGCGCCGGCGCGCGACACCGAAACCCCCAGACGCTCGCCCAGCCACTCCCGGGCGACGGCGAGACCCACGGTGTTGGACATCGTGGCACCGCTGACGAACGCACCCCGGTGCGCCTCGCCCAGCCCGAAGAGCTCGCGCAGCCAGCCCAGCGTCTCGTGCTCCAGGGCGGCCACGGTCGACCCGCCGCCGCTGGAGCCGTTCTGGTCGTAGGCGCCGGTGAGCCAGTCCCCGGCGAGAGCCGCCGGGGTGGCGCCACCGGTGACGAACCCGAGATAGCGCGGCCCCGCGGAACCGGAGAACCCGGGATCCCAGCGCTCGGCGAACCGCTCCAGCGCCCCCTGCGCGCCGACACCGGCGGCGGGAAGCGGACCGGCGTCCGGAGCCTTCGCGGCCGTGGCGACCGGCCGCTCCCCGATCCCGGAAAGCTCACGGGCCGCGAAGTCGCGGGCGGACTGGAGGAGTTCGGGGAGCCGGTCGAGGTCGGCGGCGAGCGTGGGATGCATGGCGCCAGCGTAGGCAGGCCATCAGGGCGAGCGCGGGGGCCAATTCCGACAAAGTGGCCTGGCCGGTGGCTCCATGGGCCACCCCGCCGCCCCCGGTGACATCCCGAGCGGCGGGCCGCGCACCCCGGAGACCGGGCCCCGGCCGGCCCCGCGCCGGCGTCCGTACGGGTGAGGGCACGGGCACGGCGCGACGCCGGGCCGCCGAACGGGTACGCATCGCTGCATTGCCCCCGGCCAGGAGGATGCCGTCCCATGTCCGTACGCAAGGGCGCCCCCGCGCTGCTGGGCGCCGGCGCACTGTGCGCGGCCCTGCTGCTCGCCGGCTGCGCCGGCACCGCGCCGACCACCCCCGCCGCCGCGAACGGCGCCACGGGCGCTCCCGCCGCGGGTGACGCCCGCCCCGACGCCGCCCCGCCGGGCTCCGCCGCCAACAGCCTCGCGTCCGCACCGGCCCCCGCACCCCGCATCCCCGGCCTCGGCCCCGACACCCAGGGCTTCGTCCCCGACGGCACCTCCCAGGCGCTCGTCGTCACCGGGTCCGGCGCCGACGACAACACGGCCACCGCGACCCTGTACGCCAGCGACCCGGCCGGCCGCTGGACCGAGACCGCGGGACCCTGGCCCGCGCGCAACGCGCTCCAGGGCTGGACCGCCGACCACACCGCGGGAGACCTGCGCAGCCCGATCGGCGTCTTCCGGCTCGGCGACGCGGGCGGCCGACTGCCCGACCCCGGCACCCACCTCCCGTACGACCAGGACGAGGAGTTCGCCATCAGCGGCACCGGCTTCTCCGGCGAACCCCTCGAAGGCTCCTTCGACCACGTCATCGCCATCGACTACAACCGGGTCCCCGGCCGCACCCCGCTCGACCTGGAACGCCCCCTCGGCGCCGAGAAGGGCGGCGGCGTCTGGATCCACGTCGACCACGGCGGCCCCACCCAGGCATGCGTGGCCCTGGAACGCGAGGCGCTCCGCGAACTGCTGCGCGCGCTCGACCCGGCCAGGGAACCCGTCATCGTGATGGGCCCGGCCCCCGACCTCGCGCGCTGACGGAACCGGCGCGCGAAACGCCGCGCCGGGATCGACCACCCGGCGCCGCGGCGGTGTCAGTTGCCGCCGGCGCCGACCGCACCCCGGAACGAGGCGGTGTGGCTGCGGACCTGCTCCGGCGTCAGATACGCGTCCGTGTACTCGAAGTCCCGCAGCGTCCCCGACTTCGACGCCAGGAACCCGGTCCGCACGTAGTCGTCGCCCGCGACGGCGTTGAGCAGCCAGTTCGTCATCACCCGGGTCTTGGCCACGTTGGTCCGCAGCGCCGCCCAGTGATAGGCCCTGGCCACCGCCTGCGCCGGCATGCCGTGCAGCTCCACGCCGAGCGGCTTCGAGACCCCGTCCAGACCGCCGAGGTCCACCACGAGCCCCAGGTCCTTGTGCGTGTACGGGTGCACCGGCTCCCCGCGCAGGGTGGAGACCAGGTTGTCGGCGATCGCCTTGCCCTGCCGCATCGCGTGCTGCGCGGTCGGCGGGCAGATCGCCCCCTCCTCGTCCTTGGCGAGGTCGGGTACCGCCGCCGCGTCACCGAGGGCCCACACGCCGTCCAGACCCGGCACGGCCATCTCGGCCGACACCACGAGCCGCCCGCGGAAGGTCTCCGCGCCCAGCGTGCCGATCAGCGGACTCGCCGCCACACCGGCCGTCCAGATCAGCGTCCGGCTCGGCAGCACCCGCCCGTCGGTGAGCGTGACCGTCTCCTCGTCGACCGAGGCCACCGAGACGCCGAGCGACACCTCGATGCCCCGCTTGGTCAGGATGTCCATCGCGGCCGCGCCGAGCTTCTCGCCCAGCTCCGGCATCAGCTTCGGCGCGATGTCGACCAGATGCCACTTGATGAGGTCCGGGTCGAGCCGCGGATACCGCTTCACCGCGTTGTGGGTGAGCAGCTGGAGACAGGCCGCCGTCTCCGTGCCCGCGTAGCCGCCGCCGACCACCACGAACCGCAGCCGCGCGGCCCGCTCCTCGTCGTCGTTGCTCGCGTCGGCCAGGTCCAGCTGGGCGATGACGTGGTCACGGATGTACACGGCCTCCGCCAGCGTCTTCATCCCGCGCGCGTGTTCGGCGAGCCCCGGGATGTCGAAGCTGCGGGTCACGCTGCCGGGCGCGAGCACGAGGTGGTCGTACGGCTCGTTCACGTACTCGCCGGAGATCGTGCGCACCACGCAGACCTTCGCGGCCGTGTCCACGCCGACCACGCCGCCCGGCACGATCCGCGTCCGGTGCCGCTCGCTGCGCCGCAGCGACAGGGCGACCGACTGCGGGGTCAGCACACCCGCCGCCACCTGGGGGAGGAGCGGCAGGTACAGCTGGTACGAGAACGGTGACAGGAGCGTGATCAACGCCTCCCGGTCCGCGAGCCGCCGTTCCAGCCTCCGCACACAGGCCACTCCGGCGAATCCCGCGCCCACCACGAGAATCCTCGGTCGAGTCACGCTGTCCGCCCTTCCGTATGAGCGTGCAATATGCCATCGAATATGACTGGGTAAGCCCATGTGGCATTTTTTCGCTGACTATCCGTGGTTCACCCTTTTTATCGTCATTGCGGCAGGATCGCTCCTCGGCATGGTCCGCTTCGGTCCGGTGAAGCTCGGTGCGGCCGGTGTCCTCTTCGTGGGACTGCTGCTCGGCGCGCTCGACCCCGACATCGGTCCGGCCGTCCCCGCCGGCCTCTCCGTCCTCGGCCTCGCCCTGTACGTGTACACCGTCGGCCTCGACGCCGGACCGGCCTTCTTCCGCGAACTCCGCCCCCAACTGGCCGTGATGGCGGGCGCGGTCGCCTCCCTCGTCGTCACCGCCCTCGCCGTCGGCCTCCTCGGCAGTACCGTCCTCGGCATCGACGGCCCCTACCTCGCTGGCGGCTACGCGGGCATCGGCACCACCACGCCCGGCCTCGCCGCCGCCCAGGCGGCCTCCTCGGACCCGGCCCGGCCCGCCACCGGATACGCGATCGGCTACCCCCTCGCCGTCGTCCTCACGATCCTCTTCGTCGCCGCGATCGCCGCCGTACGCAACTGGCCCGGCCGCCGCGACCCCGGCACCGGCCTTCCCCGGGAACTCGTCACCCGCACCGTGGACGTCACCCGGTCCCTGCACTGGGCCGAGGTCCCCGGCGTCGTCGACGGACGGCTCCTCGCCAGCGTCCACCGGCCCGTCGGCGGAAGCCCCCGGGTCGCCCGCGACCTCGACGCCCTCGCCCCCGGCGACCAGGTCGTCCTCGTCGGCGGCCCCGAGGCCGTCGCCGCCGGCACCGCCGCCCTCGGCACCGAGGCCGCCACCCACCTCCTCGACCGGCGCGACGTCGTCGACTACCGCCGCATCCTCCTCACCAACCCCGACCTGGCCGCCCGCACCGTCGCCGAACTCGGCCTCGGAGACCGCTACGGGGCCAAGGCCACCCGCGTCCGCCGAGCCGACCAGGACCTCCTGGCCCACGACGACCTGCTGCTCCAGCTCGACGACCGCGTCCGCGTCGCCATGCCCCGGGAGCGCACCGCCGACGTCACCGGCTACCTCGGCGACACCGAGGCCAAGGTGAGCGAGGTCAGCGCCGTCAGCATGGGCATCGGCCTCGCCGCGGGCTTCCTCATCGGCATCCCCGAGCTGACCGTCGGCTCCACCGTGCTGTCCCTCGGCACCGCCGCCGGACCGCTCGTCATGGCCATGGTCCTCGGCAGGCTCCGCCGGACCGGCCCCCTCGTCTGGGTCCTGCCGACCCGCGCCAACCTCACGCTCCGCCAGATCGGCCTGCTCCTCTTCCTCGCCTGCGTCGGCCTCACCTCGGGCTACGCCTTCCGCCGCGAGGCATTCTCCCTCTTCGGCCTCGAACTCCTCGCCGTCCTCCTCGTCGGCGCCGTCCTCAGCTACACCCTGATGGTGCTCGTCGGCCGGCTGCTCGGCCAGAGCCGGCCCCGCACCATGGGCCTCCTCGCCGGCTACGTCGGCAACCCCGCCATCGCCGCCTACGCCAACAGCCGTGCCTCCGACAGCCGTGTCAACACCGGCTACGCGACCCTCTTCGCCCTCGCCATCCTCGTCAAGATCGTCTGTATCCAGCTCATCGTGGGTCTCTGAGCCCCCGGCGGACTCCGGACCCGGGGGAAAGTGGGCGCGAGAGGGCGGCGAACCGCGGTCGCGCGCGGGTGCGCGGGGGCGCGCGTCGGCGCGTTTCCCGGCGCCGCGCGCCGCCCAGGGGAGCGCACCTGCCGATGCCCCGTTCGTCCACCGCGCGCCGGGCACCGGCCACGACTACCGTGGTCACGTTCAGCGACACCTCATCACTCTCGGGAGTCGACATGGCCGACCACGTCGCCACCTCGCCCTCGTTCTGCGCCGTCGCCCCCAGCCCGGACCTGCGCCGGCGCATGCTGGAGGAACTCGACGAAGCACGGGGCGGTCCGGGCGAGCTCACGAACCTGCTCGGCTTCACGAGCACGCCCACACCCCTGGGCTTCGACGACGGAACGATCTTCCCTCCGGAGGATTTCCCGCCGGGTACCGCCCGCGCCACCATCAGCGCGGCGGCGGCCGACCGGGCGCCGCTGCGCGGCACCATCAGGGTGGTCGTCGTCCTGGTCGACTTCTCGGACAAGCCGATCACGAAGTCGGCCGCGGACATCGACCGGCTGTTCTTCTCGCTCGGCGCGATGCCGCACGGCAGCGTGCGCGAGTACTACCGCGAGGTCACGAACGGCATGGTGGACCTCGTGGGCGAGGTCCACGGGCCGTACCGCATGCCCGAGACCATGGACTGGTACGCGGCCGGCAACTTCGGCATCGGCCGGCCCCCCGGCAGCGGCCCCTTCCGGTCACCGGAGATGGCGCAGTCCGCCGTGGAGGCCGCGGACCCGAGCGTGAACTTCGCGCCGTTCGACAACGACGGGAACGGCTACGTCGACGCCTTCATCGTGGTGCACGCCGGACCCGCCGCCGACGAGACCGGAAAGCCGTTCCACATCTGGTCGCACAAGTCGACCCTGCCCGCCGTCTACCAGACCGACGGCATCAACGTGTACGGCTATCTGACCATCTCCGAGGAAGCGAAGATCGGCGTCTGCGCGCACGAGCTCGGCCATCTGCTCTTCGGCTTCCCCGACCTCTACGACACCGACGACAGCTCCGAAGGCGTCGGCAGCTGGTGCCTGATGGGAGCCGGCTCCTGGGGCGGAGGCGGGGACATCCCCACGCACCCGTCCGCCTGGTGCAAGGTCAACCAGGGCTGGGCCACGACCAAGGTCGTCACCACCAGCGACACCGAGTCCTTCCCGGACGTCAAGTCCAGCCAGACCGTCCACCGGCTCTGGAAGGACGGCGCCGGCGGCAGCGAGTACTTCCTCCTGGAGAACCGCCAGCGGACCGGGTACGACGTCTCGCTGCCGGGCGACGGTCTGCTGATCTGGCACATCGACGAGAACCAGCCGAACAACCGGGACGAGAACCACTACAAGGTCGGCCTGGTACAGGCCGACAACCAACGCAAACTCGAACTCAACCAGAACCGCGGCGACGCCGGCGACCCGTACCCCGGAAGCAGCGGCAACACCGCGTTCACCTCCTCCAGCGCCCCTTCCTCCCACTCCCACGCGGGCGCCGGCTCCTGCGTCTCCGTCACCCGGATCTCGCCCTCGGCGGCCACCATGACCGCGTCCGTGGCCGTCACCTGCGCAAAGGACCCGAGCAAGGAGGCGAAGGAACTGAAGGAGACCAAGGAGTGGAAGGACGCGAAGGAACACAGGGACCACAAGACGCCGCACAAGGAGATCAAGGACGACTTTGACAACCCTCCGGACGTGGCGCGGTCGGCGGGCGCGGAGCACGGCCCCGCCGCCGACGTCATCACGGATCTGCAGACCCGGATCGCCGCACTGGAGCACACCGTGGGGAGGGCCGGCGGCGAGGGCGAAGCCGAGCCGTTCATCGGCGCCGACCTGCGGCCCGACCTGATCGGCGGACCGCAGTACGGACCGGGCACCGACGCGCTGCGGGAAGCCGTCGAGGACGGCGACGTGCAGGCCAAGCGGTCGTACGACAGCCTTCCCCCGCAGTGAGGGGAACCCTCCTGCTCCTCGCCGCACCCGGCGACGGCGGCGCGGCGGCGGTGGCCGCCGCCCTGTCGGACCGGGACGGCCACGCCGGCGTCCTGACCCTCACGCCCGCCGACCTCGCCCGCGCCCGGTGGAGCCACCGGGTGAACGGCCGGGGAGAGGCGTCCACCCGGATCGCCCTGCCCACCGGGCAGGTGCTCGACGACCGGACCATCGGCGCGGTGCTGCACCGCCTGCCGGGCCTGCCGTTCCAGGTCGGCGCGGCGGGCCCCCGCGCCAAGGACGCCTTCTACACACGCAGCGAGCGACAGGCCCTGGTCGCCAGTTGGCTGCTGTCCGTCGCGCCCCGGGTGATCGGCCTGGTCAGCGCGTACGGAACCGCGTACGGGACCGTTTCCCCGACGACGGCCCTCGTCCACGCCGAACAGTGCGGCCTGCCGGTGGCCCGGAGGGGCGGGGCGACCCGCGGTGGCCTGGTGGGCCCGGCCGTCCCCGGGGAACGGCACGTACCGCGCCTCGCCTGGCCGGGCGGCCCCGGATCGCCTGTCCCGGTCGACGTGCTGTCGGAGGCGCCGGCGGCGCACCTCGACACCCTGCTCGTCGCCGGGGACCGTGTGATCGGTCCCCGTGCCGACGCCCTCAGCGAGCGCTGCCTGCGCCTCGCCGACGCCCTCGGCACACGGCACTTCGAGCTTCGGTTCGCGTCCCGCGCGACTGGCGCCGTCGTGACGGACGTGCGCCTGTGGCCGCGTCTGGAGGACCCGCCGCACGTCGAGGCCACCGCCTCCCTCCTGATGGACGTCGCCGCACAGCACACGAGGAGGCCCGAATGATCCTGTTCTTCGGCCGTACGGACGACCCGCCCCTCACCCTCGCGATCGGCGCGGCCCGGGACGCCGGCCTGCGCCACCTGGTGATCGACCAGTCCCGCACCGCCCGGTACGACCTCGTCGTCGGAACGGAGGCGCTGGACGCCCGGGTGACCGTCGAGGGGACGCGGGTCCCGCTCGGTGACGTGTCGGCCGTGTACGCCCGCCCGCTGGCGCCACCCGACGACGGCGACGCGGCCGCGCGGGCGCGGGCGGCGGCGTTCCAGGAGTGGTTCGTCGGCTGGCTCGACACGACCCCGGCCCTCGTGGTCAGCCGGCCCCGCGCCATGGAGTCCAACGCCTCCAAGCCCTACCAGGCCCAGCTCATCGGACGCTCCGGCTTCGCCGTACCGGAGACGCTGGTCAGCGACGACCCCGACGAGATCCTCGCGTTCCGCGCCCGGCACGGCCGGATCGTCTACAAGTCGGTGAGCGGAATCCGCTCCGTCGTCAGGGAGTTCACCGACGCCGACGAGAGCCGCCTCGCGCTCGTCCGCGGACTCCCGACGCAGTTCCAGGCGTACGTGCCGGGCCAGGACGTCCGCGTCCACGTCGTCGGCGCGGACACCTACGCGGCCGCCGTCGACAGCGACGCGATCGACTACCGCTACGCCGACCGGGGCGGGAAGTCCGCCCGGCTCGCCCCGCACGACCTGCCCCCGGACACGGCCCGGCGCTGCGTGGAGCTCGCGGCCTCGCTCGGCCTGCCGCTCGCGGGCATCGACCTGCGCCGCACACCCGAGGGCGGGTGGGTGTGCTTCGAGGTCAATCCCATGCCGGCCTACAGCTATTACGAGGCGCACACCGGTCTGCCCATCGCCGCGGCGCTCGTCTCCCATCTCGGCGGCCGCCGGGCCGCGGTTCCCGTGGGGGCGTGAACTGATGGTCAAGGCCGTCGAGAACCTCACCGCGCTCACCCTCCGGTTGCTCGCCCGGACCGCCCACCCGCGGCTCGACGAGTGGGACCTCGCCACCTGCGAGGTACTCGCCGCACTCCCCGTGCCGGGCCTGGCCGACCTGATCTCCTCCGGTCTCACGGGCTCCCGGCTGAGCCTCGGCATCCGGCGTGAGCTCCTCCGGGACGTGGTGCCCGGGGCGACCCTCCACCTCCGGGCGAGACTCGGCTCTTCGGGCGACATCCTGGCCGAACCCCACCCGGCCGTCGGCGACTTCCGGGTCGAGCGGCCCTGACCGGGGCCCGAGCGCCGGGACCGGCCGCCGTCGCACCGGCGGCCCGCACGCCCTCGCACGCCCCCGTCCGCCCACCCGGAACCGGCCGCCGGTTCGAGAGCGGCCGTCAGAGGACCGCGATCCCCAGCGGACGTGATCCCGCGGCGAGCCGGTGGGTGTCGCCCGAGGCGAGGTCGACGACGGTCAGCCCGTCCCAGTAGCCGTCCCGGGTGAACCCGCCGGTCACATAGGCGGTGCGCCCGTCCCGGGACACGGCCACGCTCTCGTGCGGTCCCTCCAGCGGGTAGACCCGCTCGGCGCCCGCGGGCGTCCGTACCGTCAGGGAGGGCCCGTGGTCCTCGTCCGGGTCGATCGGCCCGGTGCCGACCGCGAACAGCGTCCCGTCGGCGGTGACCGTGACGCCGTGCTGGTGGGTGTCGGCGGTCATCGGCTCGATCGTCGTCCGGCCGGTCCGCGGGTCGACCACCGCAAGCCGCTCGCCCTCGAAGGGCAGCAGCAGCTTGCCGTCCGAGGGGCGCACGGCCGCGTAGTGCGGCTTGAGCCACGAACCGAGCCCGCCCTCCGTGCCGTACGGGGCCACCTCCACCCGGCGCGTCCGCAGGGTGTCCGAGGCGACGACGGTGACGTCGAAGGAGTCGTGGTTCGTCGCGTACACCTCCGAGCCGTCCCGCGACACGTCCACGTCGAAGGGGCGCCTGCCGACCTCCACGGCGTCCGTGACCCGCAGCGACGAGGTGTCGACGACCTCCAGGGTGCCGTTCCCGCCGGGCACGTTGACCCCCACGTACACCCGGCGCCCGTCCGGCGAGAGCGCGATGCCCATGCCCCCGCCGCGGTACTCGCCCGTCGTCACCGGCCCGGTGTCCGTCCGGTACGGCACGAGCGCGAGGCGCTCCCGGGTCGCCGTGTCCACGACCGCCACCCCTTCGGCGGTCGCCACCCACGCGCGCCCGTCCTTGCCGACGACCAGCCCGTACGGCGCGGTGCCTACCTTCACCGAGCCCGTCGACCCGCGGGAGGGATCGACGAAGGTGACGGTTTCGGAACCGAAGTCGGTCACCAGCAGGGTCCCGGGGGCGGCCGGACCGGACGGCGTGGGCGTCACGGTGACGGACGCGCCCGAGGACGGCGGCGCGGCCGCGGGGGTCTCCCCGGCACGCGATGTCGGGCCCGCGGCGGATGCCGCCCCGCCGGAGCCCTGGGCACACCCCGCGAGCAGAACGACGGCCACCGCCGCGGGCACCAGCACCCGGGCGGAACGGGACGAACGGCGGAACGCTGCCATGGCGGACTCCTCGGTACGGCGGACCGGGCGGCCGGCCCGCCACGAGACGGGTCCGTGCCCTGCCCCGATCCTCCGCCCGCACCCCGCCCCGCACGGTCCGCCGCCCGGCCCCCGCCCGACGGCGGGACGGACGACCCCGGGGTCCACCGATCGGCTGACCCGGGATCCCGCGCGGGGGAGCCGGCTCAGCGCTTGAGGCCGCTCAGGAAGCAGAGCACCCGCTCGACACAGAGCGCGGCCGTCTCCGGCACATAGGACGGCGCACCGCGCTCGGCGAACAGGTGCGAGGTCCCCGGGTACAGGAACAACCGCCGGTCGTCGGCGTCCGCCACCAGCGCGCGCGCCGCGTCGACATCCCCCTCGTCGACGAAGAAGGGATCGGCGTCCATGCCGTGCACCTGCGCGGGCACGCCGTCCGGCCAGGCCGCGCCGAACGCGTTCACCGGCACACACGCGCTGATCAGCAGGGCGCCGAGCGCCCCGGGCCGGGTCTGCGCCAGCTTCTGCGCGGGGAGCACACCGAGCGAGAACCCGGCGTACACGATCTCCTCCGGCAGTTCCTCGGCCGCCCGCACCCCGCGCTCCACGAGCGCGTCGAAGCCGACCTCCGAGGCATGGGCGACCCCCGCCTCCAGGTCCTCGAACGTCCGCCCCTCGTACAGGTCCGGCGTGTGCACCGTGTGCCCGGCCCGCCGCAGCTCGCCGGCGAACGCGGCGACCCCCTCGGTCAGCCCGAGACAGTGGTGGAAGAGCAGAACCTCGGCCATGTCGTCATCCCCTGGTCACCCGTACGCGGCCCGCCCCCCGATGCGGCGCAGACCCTTTGCGGGGACAGCATCGCCCACGGCACCGACAACGCCCGGCCCCGCCGACCGACTCGGCCGAAAAGGCTCGCATCGGCCGGGCGCGACGGGCCCGGCCCTACGGGCCCGGCGCGACCGGCGGCGCGGCACGTGGTGGGACCCGCAGGGTCTGCGCGGCTCGTGGCGGGGACCGACACGGTCAGCGCGGCTCGTCCCGCGGCCCCGGTCGGGTCAGCGCAGCGGCCGGTGCGGCATCACGGCGGCACCCGTCTGCGTGTGGGACATCACGGCAGCGCCCTGACCCATGCCGTTCGGTGCCATGCCGCCCTGCTGCAGACCGCCCTGGACCATGCCGTGCTGGCCCATGCCGCCCTGCGGCAGACCGCCCTGGACCATGCCGTGCTGCCCCATGCCGCCCTGGTGCCCGGCGACCGCCAGCTGGTTGCCGACGCCCGCGTGCGCGACGGGCCCCTGCTGCCCGGGAACCCCCTGCGGCGGCATCTGGATGACCCGGCTCAGGTCCCGCAGAACCTCCTCGGCGACCTGGCGGACGTCACCCGGAACATCCCCCCGCTCGCGTATGAGCTCGGCGTAGATCGGTGCGGTGCCGTCCGCGTGGTTCATGGGGCTCGCTTCCTTCGACTGCGCCGGTGCCGACACCGACGGGGCGACGGCGAGTCTACGGGGCACCACCGACACGCCCGGGCACGGGAGCCCGCCCACCGTCCCGGAACCGGGCCTCCCGCCACCCCCTCCACCGGAAATTCGCTGCGCTCCGGGGCCCGCCCGACCCAGAATGGATCACCGAACGACCGGGAGGGACCCCATGAGCCAGGCGACCCTGACTCTGCACGACCTGATGCCGTCCGACGAGCTCGACTCCGCGCTCGCCGAGGGGCACGTCACACGCAAGCGTCACCCCGAGCTGCCGCTGTCGATCTACACGTACACGCGCGCGTGCCAGTACGCCCAGCACTGGAACCGGGCCACGACCCGCTGCCGCGGCCTCGTCGCGGACGACGCCACCGGACGGATCGTCGCCCTCCCCCTCCCCAAGTTCTTCAACCTGGCCGAACACGCCACCGGCCGCCCCTACGCGCCGCCGCTGCCCGACGAGCCCTTCGAGGTGTACGACAAGGTCGACGGCAGCCTCGGCGTGATCTTCCACTACGACGACCGCTGGCACGCCGCCTCCAAGGGCTCCTTCACCAGCAACCAGGCCACCTGGGCCCAGCACCGGCTGGACGCCGCCGACACCACGGGCCTGACGCCCGGTGTCACCTACCTCGCCGAGATCCTCCACCCGCACAACCGGATCGTCGTCGACTACGGCGACCGGCGCGACCTCGTCCTGCTCGCCGCCTTCGACCGGGACGGCACCGAGCTCCCCCTCGCCGAGGCCGCCGCCTGCTGGCACCCCATCGGCTCGGTCGTCCGCACCTGGCCCGCCATGAGCGTCGCCGAACTCACCGCCCTGACCGAGTCCAACACCCTCCCCGGCGGCGCCCGCGCCACCGGCACCGACGCCGAGGGCTTCGTGCTCCGCTTCGCCTCCGGCCTGCGCGCCAAGGCCAAGCTCACCGAGTACGTCCGCCTCCACAAGGTGCTCACCGGCGTCACCGAACGGGACATCTGGCGCGGCCACGGCATCCAGCGCTTCGCCGCCGTGCCCGCGGCCCGGCTCGCCCAGGGCATCGGCTGCTCCGTCGCCGACGTGGAGGAATCCGGCGGGAAGCCGCTCGACGCCCTCCTCGAACAGGTCCCGGACGAGTTCGACGCCTGGGTGCGCGAGGTGATCGCGCGCCTCGAAGACGCCGCGGGCCGCCGCGAACGGGCCGTCGACGAGGCGTACGACCGCCTCGCCCACCTCGCCGGCGACCGGGCCGCCTTCGCCCGCGCCGCCGCGCGCGAGCCCGACCGCGGACTGCGCGCGGCCCTCTTCCTGCGCCTCGACGGGCGCCCCACCGACCTCGTCGTATGGCGCCAGATACGCCCCGAGGCCACCGACCCCTTCACCCACGAGGAGAACTGACCGTGCCTGTCGTCCACGTCATGACCGGCCTCCCGGCCTCCGGGAAGACGACGGCCGCCCGCGCCCTCCAGGCCGCCGCCGAGGGACGCGTCCGCCGCGTCAACCTCGACGACCTGCGCTCCATGCTCGACCTCCCCGCGGCCGAGCGCGGGGACGGGCGCGGGGACGGGCGCTCGCCCGCGCACGAGCAGACCGTGCTCGGCATCCAGGACGCCGCCGTCCGCGCGGCCGTCGACGACGGCTTCGACGTCGTCGTCGACAACACCCACCTGACCCCGCACATCCCCAAGCGCCTCAAGGCCGCCGTCGCCGGACGGGAGGCGACCTTCGTGGTCCACGACTTCACCGGCGTGCCCGTCGACGAGTGCGTCCGCCGCGACGCCGCGCGCGCCCGGCCCGTCGGCGAGGAGATCATCCGGATCCTCGCCGACAAGCACGCCAAGGCGACCCGCGGCGGCTGGCGCCTCACGGCGGAGTGGCTCAACGACCGGCCCGCCGGTGTGCCCTACGTCGCCGACCCGGCCCTCCCGTCGGCCGTCATGTGCGACATCGACGGCACCCTCGCCCTGCGGGGCGACCGCGGCCCGTACGACTTCACCCGCTGCGGCGAGGACCTGCTCAACCCCTCCGTACGGGACGCCCTGCGTGCCTTCCGGAACGCCGAGCGCGACCGGATCGTCCTGCTGTCCGGCCGCAGCGAGGACCACCGTGCCCTCACCGAGGCATGGCTCGCCCGGCACGAGGTGCCCTACGACGAGCTGTGGATGCGCGCCTCCGGCGACGGACGCGGCGACGACATCGTGAAGGCCGAGCTCTTCGACGCCCACGTGCGCCACCGCTACGCCGTCCGCGTCTCCCTCGACGACCGCGACCGCGTCGTCGCGCTCTGGCGCCGTATGGGCCTTCCCACCTGGCAGGTCAACTACGGGGCCTTCTGACAGGCACCACTCCGGCCGCCCGCGGCACGTCCGGCAGGGGCGGGACCGCCCACCCCCGCCGCCGTGTCAGGATCGTGGGATGGTGGAAAAGATCATCGCGGCGTGCGACGGCGCGTCGAAGGGAAATCCCGGCCCCGCGGCCTGGGCCTGGGTCATCGGCCGCTCCGACGGCGAGGTGGACCGCTGGGAGGCCGGGCCCCTGGGCCGGGCGACCAACAACGTGGCGGAACTCACGGCGCTGGAACGGCTCCTCGAAGCCCTCGACCCCGCGGTCCCGGCCGAGGTCCGCATGGACTCGCAGTACGCCATGAAGGCGGTCACGACCTGGCTGCCCGGCTGGCGCCGCAAGGGCTGGAAGACCTCGGCGGGCACGCCCGTCGCCAACAAGGAGCTCGTCGTGCGCATCGACGAGCTGCTCACCGGCCGCGACGTCGCCTTCGTCTACACGCCCGCGCACCAGGTCGACGGCGACCCCCTCAACGACGCCGCCGACCGCGCGGCCAGTCACACCGCCCGCACCCAGGAGCCCACCGGCTCGGCCACCGGCGCACCGGTCCCCCCGCCCGAGGCGTCGACGCGCGCCTCCGCGCCCCGGGCGCGCTCCGCCGCGCCGTCGCGCTCCTCAGCGGGTTCGGCGGCCTCCTCCTCGGCCTCCTCCCCGGTGTCGTCCCCGCGTCGGAGTCGCCCGTCCGGCGGAACGCTGAAGGCGAAGTTCCCCGGCCGCTGCCGCTGCGGAAAGCCCTACGGCAAGGGCGAGACGATCGCCAAGAACCCGGACGGCTGGGGCCATCCCACCTGCGTCTGAACGGTGGGGCCGTCCGACTGGCGGGCGGCCCCGTCCGGCTTGTGAGACCGGTGAACAGGGGTGCGCGGCAGGCTTCACCCAGCTGTGGGCGCAGGTTCGTCCGGGGTTCTGTTCTCGGAGCGGTTGTGGCTGCATACTGTTCCTCCTCGCACCTGGTGACGAACCGTTTTACCTGCTTGTTCGTCGTTCTCACGACATGATCGGCACCCGGCGAGAACCTCCCTCCTGCTGCCGCTGCGGCCCCCGCGGCGGAAGCTTTCCCTGCCCGTGAAAGACCCGAGGTTCCGTGCCAGTACCTGTTCTCCTGACCGGGCGCACCGTGCGCCTGGAGCCGCTGGCGATGCGGCACGCCGAAGCCCTCGCCCGGGCCGGCGGGGCGGACCGATCGGCCTACGCCTTCACCCCCGTGCCCGACGGCCTCGAATCGGCCCTCGACTACATCGCCCGAGCCCTCTCCGATCAGGCGGCAGGCCGGTGCCTGCCCTTCGCCCTGATCAGTACGGCCGACGAACACGTCATCGGTTCGACCCGCTTCCTCGAACTCGACTACTGGAGGGGACCACTGGTCTGGCCCCCCGTCCCCGGCATGCCCCACGGCGATCCGCTGACCGCCGTGCCGGACGCCGCCGAGATCGGGAACACCTGGATCTCCGGCGCCGCCCGGGGGACCGGCATCAACACCGAGGCGAAGTACCTCATGCTCCGGCATGCCTTCGAAGCCTGGGGCGTCCGTCGCATCACCCTGCGCGCCGACGCCCGCAACACCCGGTCCCGGATCGCGATCGAACGGCTCGGAGCCACCTGCGAAGGCGTCCGCCGGGCCCACTCACGCGGTCTCGACGGAGCCGTCCGCGACACGGCCTTCTACTCGATCCTCGACGAGGAATGGCCCACCGTCCGGGACATCATCGAGCTCCGCATGTCCACCCCCCGCCAGGTGCGCGTCCCGCAGGACCTGCTCCCGGCCTGATCCACGAGGCACCCCATCGGCCGCTCCGGCCGCCCGGCGGACACCCCCGCCCCGCGACCGGAGCGGCACCACCCGTCTCCCGGCCGCCCCGGGCGCTAGCGCGCCGGTCCCGCCGGTGGTTCCATGGAAACGACGGGAAGGGCTCGGTGTGAGGACACGGAGTAGCGGTCTTCTGCGAGCCGCGCACCGTGCAATCAGGATCCGCGAGAAGCGGATGAGTCCTTCCCGCCCCGAGCGCCCGGCCGCTCCTGAGGCCCGGCCGCTCCGAGGACCCGATCGCCCGAGGACCCTGGCGTCCTGAGGGCCCGACCGCCCCGAGCACCCGGCCGCTCCGGAAGCGGCCCGTCCGGCCCTCTCGCGGCACCCCGCACACGGTGTTCGATCACACGCGCCGCCCTCCGCCCCCGCCCGGTACGGTGACCGGGACAGCGAGCCGCGCCGCGAAAGGACCGAGTGAACGTGACGACCGGGACCCCCGACGTACTCCTCCGGACGGAGGGCCGCGCCGGATTCGTCACCCTCGACCGGCCCCGCGCCATCAACGCGCTCACCCACCCGATGGTCCTCGCCGCCGACCGGGCCCTCGCGGAGTGGGAGCACGACCCCGCCGTCACCACCGTCGTCATCGAGGGCGCGGGCGAGCGGGGCCTCTGCGCCGGCGGCGACATCCGCGCCATCCACGAGGACGCCCGCGCCGGCGGCTCCGCCTCGGAAGCCTTCTGGCGCGACGAGTACCGGCTCAACGCGCGGATCGCCCGCTACCCCAAGCCGTACGTCGCCCTCATGGACGGCATCGTCATGGGCGGCGGCGTCGGCGTCTCCGCGCACGGCTCCGTCCGCGTCGTCACCGAACGCTCCCGCGTCGCCATGCCCGAGACCGGCATCGGCTTCGTCCCCGACGTCGGCGGTACGTACCTCCTCGGGCGCGCCCCCGGCGAGCTCGGCACCCACCTCGCCCTCACCGGCGGCGTCGTCGGCGCGGCCGACGCCCTCCTCACCGGCCTCGCCGACCACTTCGTCCCCGCGGCCGAACTGCCCGCCCTGGTCCGCGACCTGACCCGCCTCCCCGCCGCGGAGGCCGTCGCCCGCCACGCCGCCACGCCCCCGCCCGGCGTCCTCGCCGAACAGCGGGAGTGGATCGACGCCTGCTACGGCGCCGCGGACGTCGAGACCGTCGTCGAGCGGCTCTTCGATACCGGTGTCCCCGCCGCCAAGGAAGCCGCCACCACCCTCCTCACGAAGTCCCCCACGGCCCTGAAGGCCACCTTGGCGGCCATCCGTCGCGCCCGCGCCCTCCCCACCCTGGAGGAGGTCCTGGAACTGGAGTTCCGCGCCTCCTGCGCCGCCCTCGCCACCGCCGACCTCGTCGAGGGCATCCGCGCCCAGGTGGTGGACAAGGACCGGAACCCCCGCTGGACCCCGCCCACCCTCGCCGAGGTCACCGACGAGGACGTCGCCCGCTACCTCGCCGTACCGCCCGGCGGCGACCTCGGCCTCGCCGGCACGCCTGCCGGCGCCCCCACCACGACCCAGGACCGGGACGCCCGGGGCGGAGCGTGACCGCGATCACCTCGTTCCAGCCCGTCCTCGACCGCATCGCCGAGGAGATCGCGGAGCTCGCCGACCGGGGCACCCCGGCCGACTACATCCCCGCCCTCGCCGCGGGCGACCCGCACCGCTTCGGCATGGCCGTGGCCGAACTCGACGGCACCGTCTACGGGGTGGGGGACTGGCAGCACCCCTTCTCCACGCAGTCCGTCACCAAGGTCTTCACCCTCGCTCTCGCCCTCGCGGGGGAGGGCGACGCCCTCTGGGCCCACGTCGGCAGGGAACCCTCGGGCGACCCGTTCAACTCCCTCGTCCAGCTGGAGTACGAGAACGGCATCCCGCGCAACCCGTTCATCAACGCGGGCGCCCTCGTCGTCACCGACCGCCTGCACCGGCTCACCGGCGACGCCTCCGGCAGCCTGCTCGCCTTCCTGCGCGCCGAGACCGGCAACCCCGGCCTCGCCTTCGACACCGACGTCGCCGCGTCGGAGGCCACCCACGGCGACCGCAACGCGGCCCTCGCCCACTTCATGGCCTCCTACGGCAACATCACGGGACCCGTCCCCGGCCTGCTGCGCGAGTACTTCCGCCAGTGCTCCCTCGAAGCCTCCTGCGCCGATCTCGCCCTCGCCACCGGCTTCCTCGCCCGGCACGGCCTCCGCGCCGACGGCACCCGGCTGCTCACCCGAAGCCAGGCCAAGCAGATCAACGCGGTCATGCTCACCTGCGGCACCTACGACGCCGCCGGCGACTTCGCCTACCGCGTCGGACTCCCCGGCAAGAGCGGCGTCGGCGGAGCCGTCGTCGCGGTCGTCCCCGGCCGCTGCACCCTCTGCGTCTGGAGCCCCGGCCTCGACGCCCGCGGCAACTCCGTCGCCGGTGTCACCGCCCTCGACCGCTTCACCACCATCACGGGCCTGTCCGTCTTCTGACCGCGCCGCCGAGGCGGGTGGCCGGGGGGCCGCCCGCTCAGCGGGGCCAGTCGGGGGCCGGGTCCTCGTCGAACAGCGGGCGGAGGGCGCCGACGACCGCGCCGACGCACACGTCGCGCAGCTCGGTGCGCGAGGCGGTCCCGTCGGTCAGCCAGTCCACGCAGAGCACCTGCACGAAGACCAGCCAGCTCTTCAGGACACCGGAGACGGTCGCCCGGGTCCGCGCGTCGGCGAGCGGCAGCACACCGAGCAGACGCTCGCGCAGCGCGTCGAGCTCGTCGGCGATGATCGTCTGGACGAGGAGGTCGCCGGCCAGCACACGGTTCGCCGCGAGGACGGTGTGACGGTTCTCCGCGAAGTACGCGATGTGCGCGTCCAGGCCCTCGACCAGCTGCTCGACGAGCGTGTCGGCGGGGTCGAGCCGGGTCTGGGCGAGCAGCTGCGCGGAGACCTCCTGGTAGAGGGCGGCGAAGAGATCACGCTTGGTGGCGAAGTGCTGGTAGAGCAGGGCGCGGGAGACCCCGGCCCGCTCGGCCACCTCCTCCATCAGCACCTCGTCGTACGGCCGCGCCGCGAAGAGGTGTGCCGCGACGTCCAGGAGCTGGGCGCGGCGTGCGGCGGGGCTGAGGCGTCGGCGGGTGGGCACCCCGACATGCTACTTGACATGTGTCCAGTAAGTGGCCGTACGCTGCTGCCCGCACGCTTACTGGACGCATGTCTACTAGAGGGGGTCCAGACATGACCAGAGCCAAGGCGCTCCGAGGACTCGTCCTGGCCATGGGATACGCCTGTACGGCGATCGGCCTGCTCCACGTCCTGCTCGGCAACGCCGCGATCCCGGGCGCGACGGACGCGGGCGCCACGATCGACAGCTTCGGGCGCTTCATCGGCGCCGTGTTCGCCGGATACGGACTCGCCTGGCTCTGGGCGGCGAGGCAGTCGCCGATCCCCGCCACCGCTGTGCGGTGGCTCACCGCGGTCTTCCTCGCGGGGGGCCTCGGGAGGCTTCTCTCCCTCGCGGTCGAAGGACGGCCCCACGGGTTCCAGCTGGTCCTCGCCGCCCTCGAACTCGCTCTCTCCCCGTTGCTGTTCCTTCTCGCGGACGCGGACGCGGTTGCGGTTGCGGTTGCGGACGCGGACTCGCCCGAGCGGGACCACCCGCCGGCACGCGACGGGAACGAGACCGCCTGACGCCGGGCCGCCCCGGCGCGCCGCCGGTCAGCGGTCCAGGGCCGCCGGCTCGCCCAGGGCGCCGGCGGCCGCCCGCCAGGCGTCGGTGACGGCGCCGTGGGCGAGTGCCGTCGCGGCGGCGACGTCGTCGGGGAGGCGGATCGGGGCACCGATGTGGACGTGGAGGCAGGGGCGGCGGACAGGGGAGGTGAGGACGCCGGCGATCTGCTTGACACGGCCGCCGGAGGTGATGCGGCGGGCGCCCGCCTGGCCGATCGGCACGACCTGGGCGCCGGTGGCCCGCGCGAGGCGGGCGAGGCCGGTGCGGAACATCTCCGGCGGGTTCTCCGACGAGTCCCGGCGGGGCGGGATGCGGCCCTCGGCGTACAGCATGACGTGCCGGCCCGAGGCGAGCGCGACCGCGGCGGCGTCGAGGGCGGCTGCGGCCCGGGCGGAGTTCCGGTGGACCGGCACATGGCCCTCGCGGGTCAGGGCCCGGCCGAGTACCGGCACGCGCCACAGCCCCGCCGTGGCGAGGACGACCGGCTCGACGGCCAGTCGCCTGCGGAGCGCGGCGAGGACGAGCGCCGGGTCGGCCGTCGACGTGTGGTTCACGACCAGGATGCTGCCGGGCGCGATGCGGGCGTCGGCGGCGGTGGTGACGGTCAGCCGCCCGAAGAACGGCACGACGCGGGCGGCGAGACGACTGAGCACGGACGACCCCTGACTCCGGGAAGGATGCGCTGACCGGTCCATCGTCACCGGCCCGCGGGGGTGCGGGGATGAGCACGCGTACTCATCCCGGTACCCAACAGCACTGCGTACGGGCCTCGGTGACAGGCGCGTTCCGCCCCCGGTCTACGCTGAGCCCCGACGGGGCGGCGGCACGAGGAACCAGCGGAGGGGAGGGCCGGGACGGTGAAGCGTTCTCCACGACGGTTCGTGACGCTCCTGCCCGCACTGCTCTGCGCGATCTGGTCCCTCATCCTCGTCCCCCCGGCCCCGGCCCCGGCCACCGTCGAGGCGGCGTCCGCCACGAGCGCCCCGGCCCGGGCCTTCCCGGCCTTCCCCGCCGCGAGTTCATCGGTCCCCGCGACCCCGGCCGCACCCGGCTCCCCTCACCTCACGCCGCCGGAGCCGCATCTCGCGGCCGGCGCCGTCGTGGGGCTCCCGGCCGCCGTGGAGAACCACGTGCGGTTCCCGGGAGCTCCCGTGGCCCCGGACGTCGCGCCCGTGGACGTCCCCGTACCCGTACGGGGAGTCCTGGTGGGCGACCCCCGCCGCGAGCGGGCGCCGCCCGGCGGTTCGCACCGTCCGCGGGATCCCCGCGGACCCCCTTCCCCCCGGCACGACTGACGTTCCTCCGCGTCGCCGTCCGGGTCATCGGCATGCCCCGGTACCGGTCGACGACGCGCATCCGACCGTACGTCCGGCACGGACGGCACGCCCCTGCCACAGGGGCCGGGCCGGCTCCGTGCGCTGCCTGTGGAGTACCCATGTCCGCTCGTCCCGCGCTCGGGCGCGCGCTCCTCGCGCTCGCCGTCGTCGCGCTCTCCCTCTGGATCGCCCTGACCACCCCGCCCCGCCTCGGACTCGACCTCCGCGGCGGGACCCGCATCGTCCTCCAGACCGAGGACGGACCCACCACCCGCGCCGATGCCGCGGCCACCGACCGCGCCCTCGAGGTGCTGCGCAAGCGCGTCGACGGCCTCGGGGTCGCGGAACCCTCGCTCGCCCGGGCCGGCGAGCGGCGGATCGTCGTCGAACTGCCCGGACTGCGCGACCCGCGCCAGGCGGCCGAGGTCATCGGCCGCACCGCGCAGCTCACCTTCCACGCCGTCACCGGGGAGGCCGGGGGGCCGGCCGGAGCCGCGGGCCCGGACGGGAAACGCGTCCTGGCCGACCCGGACGCACCGGGCCGCTTCCTCGCTCTGGCGCCGCCCGCGCTCACCGGAGACGGCGTCAGGAGCGCCGAGGCCGTCCTCGACACGACGAGCGGCCGCGGGTGGACGGTCGACCTGTCCTTCCGCGACCGGGCGGCGGACGGCTGGGCGCGGCTGACCGGCGAGGCGGCCTGCGCCGCACCGGCCGACCCGGCGCGCAGGGTGGCGATCGTGCTCGACGACCGGATCGTCTCCGCGCCCGGCATGCAGGCCGGGGTCCCGTGCGGGTCGGGAATCGGCGGCGGCTCCGCGCAGATCACCGGAGGGTTCTCGGCGCAGGAGGCACGCGACCTGGCGGCGCTCGTCGAGGGCGGCGCGCTGCCGGTTCCGGTGACGACGGTCGAGCAGAGCACCGTCGGCCCGACGCTCGGCGCCGAGGCGATCAGGGCCAGCGCGCTGGCCGCGGTGATCGGTCTGGCCTGCACCGGACTCTTCGTCATCGTGGTCTACCGCCTGCTCGGCGCGCTGGCCACCGTCGCCCTGCTGCTGTACGGGCTGATCTCGTACGCCGCCGTGGTCGCCGTGGGCGCCACCCTCACCCTGCCCGGCCTCGCCGGGTTCGTCCTGGCCGTCGGCATCGCCGTGGACGCCAACGTGCTGGTCTTCGAACGGGCCAGGGAGGAGTACGCGGCACCGGGCCGAGCCGCGGGGCGCGACCCGCGGCGGCCGGTCGCGGCGGCGTTCGGCAAGGTGTGGAGCGCGGTCGCGGACTCCCACGTCACCACCCTGCTCGCGGCCGGCCTGCTGTTCGCCTTCGCGACGGGCCCGGTCAAGGGCTTCGGCGTGACACTCGCCATCGGGGTCGTGACCTCGCTCCTCACCGCGATGGTGATCACCCGGCTCCTCGCCGACGCGGTCCTGAGCCTTCCGGCGGTGCGCAGGCGCCCGGCGCTCACGGGCATCGCCTCACTCGGCCGGCTGCGGACGCGCCTGCTCCGCCGGCCCCCGCGCGTGATGGCGCACCGGCGCCGCTGGCTCATCGGCTGCGCCGGGCTGCTCCTCGTGGCCCTGGCGGGGATCGGCGTCCGGGGAGTGGAGTTCGGCGTCGAGTTCACCGGCGGCCGTGTCGTCCAGTACGCGGCGGAACGCCCGGTGGACGCCGACACGGCGCGTACGGCGGTCACCGCCGCCGGTTTCCCCGACGCCGTCGTGCAGTCGACCGGCGACGGCGACGTCTCGGTCCGCGTCCGGGAGACCGGCGACGCCGAGCAGCGGGAGATCCGCGAGGCGCTCACCGGCGTCGCGGGCCCGGTGTCCGTCGAGCGCGACGACCTCGTCGGACCCAGCCTCGGCGGTGAGCTGCGCACCCATGCGCTGCTCGCCCTCGGCCTGGCCGTCGCGGCCCAACTCGTGTACCTGACCCTGCGGTTCCGCTGGACGTACGCGACGGCGGCGGTGGCCGCGATGACCCAGGACGTGCTGCTCGTGGCCGGTCTCTTCGCCTGGCTGGGCAAGCCGTTCGACAGTGTGTTCCTGGCCGCGCTGCTGACCGTCGTCGGCTACTCGGTCAACGACTCGGTGGTCGTCCTGGACCGGCTGAGGGAACTACGGCACCGCGGCGGGGGCGTTCCGACGGCGGAGCTCGCCGACCGGGCCGTGGCCCAGACCCTGCCCCGTACGGTCAACACCGGCATGGGCGCGCTGTTCGTGCTCGTGGCGCTCGCGGTCCTGGGCGGCGACTCGCTCACGGACTTCTCCGTGGCGCTGCTGGCGGGCGTCGTCCTCGGCATGGCGTCCACCGTCGTCACCGCGATGCCGCTGGCCGTCGTCCTGGAAGCGCGGCACCCGGCTCCCGCCCCGGTCCCCCGACGGCCGGCGGGCGCCGTGGTCTGACCTCGCCTCACGGCGGCCCGTCCCCGCGTCGCGGTGCGACGGGCCGCCGTCCGGGTCAGGGGTGGTCGTACCAGGACAGCGCCGCGATCCGCCAGCCGTCCGGCGTCCGCACGAACTGGAGGGTCTTGGTGCCCGTGCCCTCGTACGGCTTCCCGTCGAAGACGCCCGACTTGCGGTACGTGCCGAACCGCGACGCGAGATCACCCTCCACCCGCGTCTCCTCGGAGGTCTCCCACTCCGAGAACTCGACGAGCCGCCCGTCCGCGAGCAGCCGTTCCCGCGGCGTCACGAACTCCTCCACGGAGTACGCCGTGAACGTGGGCGCCGTACAGACGATCACCCCCTGCGGCAGGACGAGCCTGCGGATCCGTGCCACATCGGCGGTCCTGCCGCCGCGATTGTCGAACGCGCCGTAGAACTCGGCGGTCACCACGTCTATCTCGGTCTTGGACATGCCGCGACCCTACGCGCGGCCCGGCCCTCCTAGGAGGGCCGGCCGAGCTCGGCCTCGACGAGGTCGGCGGCGCGCGCCGTGCCGCCCTCGTGTGCCATCGACTCCTGGATCTCCCGTGCGCGGCGCGCCACTTCGGGGTCGTCGACCAGGGAGAGGACGGCCTCGCGCAGGCGGGCCGGGGTGACCTCCTCCATCGGCAGGTGGCGGGCGACGCCGAGGGATTCCAGCATCGCGGCGTTGCCGAACTGGTCGACGGCCTGGGGCACGGCGACCATGGGGGTGGCGGTGGCGAGTCCCTCCTGGCTGCCGCCGGCACCGGCGTGCGTGACGAAGGCGTCGGCCTCGCGGAGGATGGCCAGTTGGGGTACCCAGGGGTGCGCCTCGACGTGGGCGGGCAGCTCGCCCAGCTCCGCGGGGTCGACGAACTTGCCGATCTGGAGGACGACATGCCAGCCGGGGAGGTCGCCGAACGCCTCGGCGCAGTCCCGGTAGAAGCCGGGCTGCTTGGTGAAGGAGGACCCCAGTGAGACGAGGAGCACCTTCTCCGCGCCCGCCGGGCGCCGCCACTCGCCCTGGTCGGCACGCGCGCCCTGGCAGGCGCCGACGAAGGTGTAGACGGACTCGTCGACGCGGTCGGCGTGGGGCTGGAGCGCCTTCGGGATGAGGACGACGGCGCGGCGGGGGCGGGCGACGAACCGGTCGGGGTGCGTGTCGACGCCGTGGCCGGCGAGCCACGCCTCGAACCGCGCGTAGTACTCCTTGCCGCGCGGCGACGCCTTGAGCTCGGCGAACATCGGCTCGGCGACCTCCTCCTCGTACCCCTCCCAGGGCACCAGGTTCGGCCAGAGCGACAGCGCGGGAACGCCCCAGCCGTGGGCGAGGACCGGTGCCGGGTAGGCCGTGATGTCGTGGAGCACCAGATCGGGGCGGTCGCCGTCGAAGGCCGCGGCCAGCTGCGGGAGTGCCTGCACGGCGTCGGCCAGGAAGGGTTCGAGGTTGTCGATCAGCTCCGTGCCCCAGGCGTCCGGGTCGTCGTCGGTCGGCAGTGTCGAGGTGTAGACGACAGGCGTGGCCCCGGTGGCGGCGACCTTCTCCGCGAAGGAGGCGGGAATGGCGTAGCTGACCCGGTGGCCGCGTGCGACGAGCTCGCGGATCACCTCCAGGCTCGGGTTCACGTGTCCGTGGGCGGCGATGGAGAACATGGCGATGTGCGCGGGGGAGGCGGTGGTCATGACGCCACCTTAAGCGAGACGATACGTATCGTCTACTTCTTTGTCCGTCGGGATGCCGCCCGTACGCCGCAGGGCGTGCCCGACGGGACTCGTCGGACACGCCCTGGGCAGGGAGGGGAGGGATCAGCAGGCGCCGAGGTCCTGCCAGACCCCCCACTGGCCGGTGGTGCCGGGCTCCTCGCCCGTCGTCCACCACTTGGCCTTCCAGGTGTGGCCCTTGTGCGAGACCTGCTGACCGCCCGTGTAGACCGCGGTGGTGACCCAGGGGGTCGCGGTGCACTGGCTGACGCCGCCGGTCACGGTCAGGGTGAGGACGGCCGCGTGGGCGGCCGACGGGCCCGTGCCGTTGACCACGATCTGGTACGTGCCCGAGACCGCGGCCGCCGTGGTGCCGACGGTGAGCGTCGAGGAGCCGCCGGCCGTGACCGAGGCGGGGCTGAGGGAGGCGGTGACGCCCGCGGGCACGCCGCTGACCGTGAGGCCGACCGTCTGCGCCGCGCCGGCCGTCACCGCGGTCTTCACCGTGGCGGAGGCGGAGGAGCCCGCGGCGACCGTGACGGCGGCCGGGGTGGTCGTCACCGAGAAGTCGTCGGCCGGGGTGGTGGTGCCGCTGGTGAACGGGGCGAAGACGTGGGAGAAGTCCCAGGTGTTCTGCTGGATGCCGGAGCAGTTGTCGGCGGCGGCACCGCCGGGGCAGCCTCCGTTGTCCCGCTGGAGCGCCCAGAACGAGAGCGTGTTGATGCCCTTGGACACCGCCCAGTCGTACACCGTGCGGGCGTTGGCGAGGGTGAACGTCTCCGCCGGGCCGAAGTCGTCGACGCCGATCATCTCGGTGATGCCGATCATGCCCCAGAGCTGGGCAGGCGTCTTGGTCGGGTAGAGCTTGGCGAGCTGGTCGTACAGGCCCTGGGCCGCGGTCTTGGTGTCGGCGGCCATGTCGTGGGCCGCGTTGTCGTAGTAGTCGAAGGTCATCATGTTGACGACGTCGACCTTCGCGCCGTTGGCCACGGCGTTCTTCAGCACGGCGAGACCGCCGGCGGCGAGGCCGCGGGTGGTCGTCGGCAGGGTGTACGAGACCTGGATCTGGCGCCCGTTGGCCGCGGCCCAGTCCTGGAGGACCTTGATGGCCTTGTTCCGCCGGTCGATGCCGGCGGTGTTGTCCAGCGAGTCGACCTCGATGTCCATGTCGAGCCGCGTGACGTCGTAGGTCGTGATGACCTTCTCGTAGACGGCGGCGATCTGGTTGACGTCGGTGCAGCTGTCGGCGATCTCGGTGCCGGTGGTGTCGGCCGTGTACCCGCCGAAGGAGGGGATGACGTCGCCGCCGCGGGACTGGATCGTCTTGATGTCGGCGCCGAACGAGGCCGCCGCCACCGGCGTCGAGGTGTCACCGTTCCAGTACGCGGTGCACGAGCCCTTCGTCGCCGTCTGGAGGAAGGCCATCGTGAGGTGCTTGGCCCCGGACTGGGCGCTGAGAGCGGCCGGGCTCTCCCCGGTCCATGCCTCGAAGTACGGGGCGAAGACGTGCTCGGGAAGCGGGGTGGCGGCCTGGGCGGGCGAGGTGGCGAGCGTGGACAGGCCCAGGGCGGCCACGGCGGTCACGGCCGCGGTGAGGGCCGAGCGGAGCGAACGTACGCGTCTCATGGGAATCCAATGACGGTGGGGGAGTGCGTCAACAGGGCTGCCGCACACGGTGGTCGACACAGGAAGCTGCCCTGTCGTCAGGGGCACGTCAATGGCCTGGACCAAAGTTGGACTAGACCAATTCCCGGATTCGTTGCGTGGTGCATCGAGCGAGCCCGGGCGCGTGCTGGCGCGATGCGCCCGGGCGCCCGGATTGGTCCAGTGAGCCACGTCCGCGGAGAAGTACGGCGCGCGTGACCGCCGTCGGGCGCCGGGCGCGGAGCCGCGGACGACCAGTTCCGTGGGGAGGACGAGCGGCTCGTCGGGGATCGGCTCGCCCCCGAGTCCGGCGAGCAGCAGCCGGGCGGCGGCGCGGCCCATCTCCCGCATGGGCTGGCGGACGGTGGTGAGCGGCGGCTCGGTGTGCCGGGCCATGGGGAGGTCGTCGAAGCCGACGACGGCGACGTCGTCGGGCACCCGTCGGCCCGCCGCCCGCAGCGAGCGCAGGGCTCCCGCCGCGATCAGGTCGTTGTGCGCGAAGACGCAGTCGAAGTCACGCCCCGAGGCGAGCGTCCGCTCGACCGCCGCACGGCCGGTCGCCTCGGTGAACTCCCCCTCGGCGACGAGCCCGCCGGGCAGCACGTCGCGGAACCCCGCCAGCCGCTCCCGTACGCAGCCGAAGTCGCGGCGACCGGTGACGACGAGCGGGCGGGAGCGGCCCGAGGCCAGCAGATGGGCGGCCGCCGCCGCACCGCCCTCGCGGTTCGTGGTCGCGACGGACGGGAACGCCGGGCGGTGGCCGCGGTCGTCGATCAGGACGACGGGCAGGCCGCGGCGGTGCAGGGCCGTGAGGGTGTCCAGGGTGTTCTCCGGCTCCACCACGAGCAGCCCGTCGAAGGTGCGGGCGGACACCTGGTCGGTGAAGTGGCGCACCGAGTCGGCGCCCCGATGGCAGGTGTGGAGCAGCAGCCCGTAACCGGCGGCCTCGACCGTGTCGGCGACACCCTGGAGGACCTCGCCCATCCACGGCCAGGTGAGCGAGGGCGTCAGCATGCCCACGGTGCGGCTGGCGCCGCGCGCCAGGCCGACCGCGCCGGAGCTCCGTACGTAGCCCAGCGCGTCGATCACTTCGCGAACGCGGGCAGCGGTCGCCGCGTCCACCTCGGCACCGGAGTTCAGGACCCGCGACACGGTCGTCTTGCTGACCCCCGCCCGACGTGCGACGTCGACGATCGTGACACGCATCGGAGCCTCCGTCCGCCGGGCGGCGACATCGCTGTCGGAACCGGTTCCGGCGCCGCCCCGCGAGTCAACAGTCGTACGGCCCATCCATCAAGACTTCACGACATCATCAGCGTCAGGCCAAGTATCCGGCCATGAAAGCGAGTTGTGCGTTCAAGATCTGAATGCGCGGAGTCTTGACGGACCCACCGCCGCGGCAGTTCACTCACGCCTCGGAACACGACTCGGTCCGCGGACCCCCCACCCACCCCCGCCGAGAAGGGCACCCCCATGCTCCGTTCGACGCACAGGACACGGCACAGGACCTCGCACCCGGCCCCGCAGGCGACCTCGCGCACGGCCCCGCAAGCCGCACCGCACGCCGCACCGCGCACGACGTCCCGACCCGCACCCGTCGCCGGCCGGCTGACGCGCGCGCTGCTCGCCGGCGCGCTCGCCACGGCAGGTCTCACGGGTCTCACCGGCCTCGGTGCCGCCCCCGCGCAGGCCGCCGGAGAGCAGGTGAACCTCTGGCTCACCACCACCGACGACGCCGGTGGCCGCCATGTCACGCGCGGCCTCCAGCAGCAGACCCCGCTGGCCTTCCAGGCCGGGAACGGCGGCGCCGGCGCGAACATCACCGTCGACGAGAACACCCGCTACCAGACCTTCACCGGCGGCGGCGCCTCGTTCACCGACACCGCCGCCTGGCTCATGAAGGGCTCGGGCGCCCTCACCCAGGCGACCCGGGACGCGACCATGCGGAAACTCTTCTCCCCGACCGAGGGCATCGGCCTCTCCTTCGTGCGGAACCCGATGGGCGGCTCGGACCTCGCCCGGTTCGGCTACACCTACGACGACGTCCCCGCCGGGCAGACCGATCCGGCGCTTGCGAAGTTCTCCCTCGCCCACGACCTCCAGGACGTACTGCCGCTGACCCGGCAGGCCCGGCAGCTGAACCCCCAGCTCACCCTGGTCGCCTCGCCCTGGACGGCACCGGCCTGGATGAAGGACGGCGGCGGGCTCAACGGCGGCCGGCTCAAGGCCGAGAACTACGGCACCTACGCCGACTACTTCGTGAAGTACCTCCAGGGCTGGCGCGACCAGGGCGTCCCCGTCGACTACGTCACCGCGCAGAACGAGCCGACCTGCTGTTCCGGCTACCCGTCGATGAGCTGGAACGGCTCGGGGCTCGCGTACTTCACCAAGAGCGAACTCCTGCCGAAGCTCCAGGCCGCCGGCCTGCCCACCAAGGTCCTCGCCCACGACTGGAACTGGGACACCTACGACGCGTACGCCGCGCAGACCGTGGACGACGCAGCGGTGCGCAGTCACCCCAACTTCGGCGGGGTCGCCTGGCACGGCTACGGCGGCGACATCGCCAAGCAGACCGAGATCCACCAGCGCCACCCGCAGCTCGACGCCTTCCAGACCGAGCACTCCGGCGGGACCTGGATCGCGAACCAGCAGCGCGAGGACATGACGAACATCATCGACTACACCCGTAACTGGGCGAAGTCGGTCACCAAGTGGTCCCTCGCGGTCGACCAGAACCGCGGCCCGCACAACGGCGGCTGCGGTACCTGCGACGGCCTGATCACGGTCCACAACGGCGACGCCCGCCACGGCCAGGTCGACTACACCGTCGAGTACTACACCATGGGCCACCTCACGAAGTTCGTGAAGCCGGGCGCCCAGCGGATCGCCTCCACCACCGGGGCCGTACCGAACGTGGCCTGGCGCAACCCCGATGGATCCAAGGCGCTCATCGCCTACAACGACACCGCGAGCGCGCAGGCGATGACCGTCGACTGGGGCGGGCAGCGCTTCACCTACTCGCTTCCCGGCAAGACCTCCGCCACCTTCACCTGGGCGGGTGCCCCCGCGGAGGGCCAGGACCGGACCGGCGTCCTGAGGGGCCTCGACGGCAAGTGCCTCGACGTGGCCGGGGGTTCGAGCGCGGACGGCACGCCGGTCCAGCTCTGGGACTGCAACGGAAGCGCCGCGCAGACCTGGACGCTGCGCGCCGACGGTTCCGTCCAGGCGCTCGGGAAGTGTCTGGACGTCAGCGGCGGCGCGACGGCCGACGGCGCCAAGGTCCAGCTGTACACCTGCAACGGTTCCGGCGCGCAGCGCTGGCGCCACGAGCAGACCTCGGCCGACCTGGTCGACATCGCGGCGGACAAGTGCCTCGACGCCACCGGCAACACGTCGGCCAACGGGACCCGGGCGCAGATCTGGACCTGCACGGGCGCGGCCAACCAGAAGTGGCGCCTCGGCTGAGGACCGCAGACGCGGGTGCGCGGGGAAAGCCCGCGTATCTGAGGTGGGCATGCCAATATGGGCGAGCCCGCGCCATGCCGCCCGACCCAAGGGGACATAGTGAAGACACCGGCGTACCTCACCCGAGGAGCCCTCGCCCTCACCGGCGCCCTCGCCCTGATCATCGCCCTCCCGGCCAGCGCCCTCGCCGCACCGCCCACCGCCCTGCCCGCCAACGCCGACGGTCTGGAACAGACCTTCCAGCCCGCCTTCGACTACGACACGGACGGCTGCTACCCCACCCCCGCGATCGGACCCGACGGCACGCTCAACGGCGGCCTCAACCCGTCGGGCGCCCTCAACGGACAGTGCCGCGACGCATCGGACCTCACCAACACCAACGGCTACGCCCGCTCCAAGTGCAACAACGGCTGGTGCGCCGTCATCTACGGCCAGTACTTCGAGAAGGACCAGGCCGTGGCCGGCAGCGGCCTCGGCGGACACCGCCACGACTGGGAGCACGTCGTGGTGTGGGTGCAGAACAACCAGGCCCAGTACGTCTCCACCTCGGCCCACGGCAACTTCGTGATCAACGGCCGGGACCGCATCCGCTGGGACGGCACCCACCCCAAGGTCGTCTACCACAAGGACGGCATCGGCACCCACTGCTTCCGCCCCGCGAACACCAACGACGAACCGCCCGAGAACCACCAGCACACCTGGCAGTACCCGAGCCTGGTCGGCTGGAACGGCTACCCCGCCGGACTGCGCGAGAAGCTCAGCCAGGCCGACTTCGGCAGCGCCGTCTTCGGCCTCAAGGACGCCAACTTCGCCGCCCACCTCGCCAAGGCGAAGCCGTCCGGGATCCCCTTCGACCCGTACGCCTGAACGAAAGCCCGCCCCGCGCACCGGCCGGTGATCACGAAGGGATGAATATGCCGCGATGGCGCCCCGCCGCCCACAGCGGGGCGCCACGCTGCTGACGTGCGCAAAGAAGGCAACAAGGTGGTTCCCGCACAGCGGAACACCGCACATCGACCCGGTACGGGCAGGGCCGTCACACCACCCGCACCCCTCGGACGGCCCCCTTACCGGGCCGACCCCGCCGAGGCACGGCTCCGCTACCGGACCGACTCCGCCGAGGCACGCCTCCGCTACTGGTTCGACACCGTCCTGACCCGAGGGACCCCCGCACTCGTCGGCTGGCTCGCCCTCGCCTGCCTGCTGCTCGTCGTCCCCGTCAGCGCCCTGCTGGTGTGGACCGACGACCGCGCCCCCGCCTCGCTCGGCTCCCGCGTCGCGGCGGTCTGGCGGAACACCGGACAGACCCTGCGTCTGGGCGGCGAGGTCGGCCCGCCGCTGCGCGTCGCCCTCTCCGTACTCCTCGCCCTCATCGCGCTCCTGTACGTCTCCACCCTGGTCAGCCTCATCACCACCGGCATCACCGACAAGCTCATCGCCCTCAACCGGGGCCACTCCACCGTCCTGGAGCGCGGCCACACCGTCGTCCTCGGCTGGTCCGAGCAGATCCCCACCGTCGTCTCCGAACTCCTCACCGCCCAGGTCTCCGTCGCCCGCCGGGGCCGCGGCATCGTCACGGTCCTCGCCGACCGGGTCAAGACCGCGATGGAGGAAGAGCTCCGCGCGGCCGTCGGCGCGACGGGCCGCCCCCGGGTCATCTGCCGCACCGGCCGCCCCGCCGATCCCACCGCGCTCGCCCGCGTGAGCCCGACGACCGCGCAAGCCGTGCTCGTCCTGCCCCGGGACACACCCCACGACGACGCCGAGACCGTGAAGACCCTGCTCTCCCTGACGGCCGCCGCCGGGGAGGACCACCCGGTGCGGGTCATCGCCGCCGTACGGGGCGACCGCCACCTCACCGCCGCCCGCCTCGCCGGCGGACCCCGGGCCACGGTCCTGCACACGGACGACATCTCCGCCCGGCTCCTCGCCCAGTACGCGCGGGGGCCCGGGCTCTCCCTCGTCCACCAGGAGCTCCTGGACTTCGCCGGCCACGAGTTCCACACCCTGCCCGCACCGGGCCCGGCGGGCCTGACCTTCAGGAAGGCATCCGCCCGCTGCCCGGAATCGTGCGCCGTCGGCCTGGTCCACGGCGACGGGACCGTCCTGCTCAACCCGCCCGCCGACACCCCCCTCGAACCCGGCGACCGTCTGATCGTGGTCGCCGAGGACACGGACACGACCCACCTCACCGACCTTCCGCCGCCCTACGACCCGACGGCCCTCGCCCAGCCGCCGCGCCCGGCCGCGGCCTCTCCCGAGCGGTACCTCCTCCTGGGGTGGAACCGCCGGGCGCCCCGGCTCGCCGACCAGCTGGCGCGACGCACGCCGCCCGGCTCCACCCTCGACGTCGTCGCCGAACCCGCGGCGGCGACGCTCGCCGCCCTCCGCGCCGTCACCGCGTCCGTGGGACACCGTCTGACGCTCCTGCACCACCCCGGCGATCCCACTCTGCCGGAGACCACGGACGCACGGGACCTCACCGGCTACGACGCCGTCGTCGTGCTCGGCCCCGACCGCCGCCGAGGCCAGGACCCGGACGACCGCACCCTCGTCACCCTCCTCCACCTGCGCGAACGCCAGCGTCGCAGCGGGCACCCCGTCCCCGTCGTCGCCGAACTGACCGACGACCGCAACAGCCTCATCGCACCGCGCGCCGCCGCGGCCGACTTCGTCGTCAGCGGCAGGACCATCGGACTCCTGATGACCCAGATCTCCCAGAACCCCCACCTGGCAGCCGTGTTCGAGGAGCTCTTCGCCGCGGACGGCAACTCCGTCCACCTCCACCCCGCCGCCCACTACGTCGCCACCGGACGCCCGACCTCCTTCGCCGCCGTCGTCGAATCCGCCGCCCGCCAGGGCGCCTGCGCCATCGGCTACCGCTCCCACGAGCACTCCACCACCGCCCCCCACCACGGAGTACGCCTCAACCCGCCCAAGGCCCAGGTCCGGCACTGGCACCCCGCCGACCAGGTCGTGGTCATCGCGGCGGGCGACTGAACGGGCCACGGACCGGACGGGAAACCCCGTACCTCCTCGGACGGCGGCCCCGCTAACCTTCGGTCCGTGCACCACCTCCACCGACGCGACCGGCAACCGGCCCGCCGCGCGGCACGACCCCCGCGGCGGGCCGCGACCGTGACGATCACGGGGGCCGACATCGTGCTCGTCGGCTACTTCTCCGCCGGACAGCGGGACTTCCAGGCCCTCATGGACGAGGCGGCCACGGAACTCGCCGCCCGCGGCGCCCGCGTCGTCGGACAGGTCGTCCAGCGGCGCGGCGTCTCCCGCGGCGGAGCGCGGAAGATGTCCCAGCCGCTCTCCCGGCGGACCGTGCTGAGCCACGGCAAGATCCACGAGGCGGCCGCCGCCTGCGCGCACGCCGACGCCGACGCGGCGGTCTTCCTGTGGCCCCTGACGGAACGCCAGCGGCAGGCACTCACCACGCTGCTCGGCCGTCCCGCGATCGGTCTCGCCGAGGCCCTCATCGCGAACTGACCGCGAACCGAACGCGAAACCGACTGGGAACTGGCCGCGAACCGACCGCGAACCGACCGCGAAACCGACTGCGGACCGAACGCGAAACCGACGCGCGTGGCGCGGCAACCTTTCCCGCCGTGGTGGCGACTCACCCTCGCCCGGCCTCTCCCGAGGCCAGGGCCACCCCCCACGGACGGAAGGACCCACGACGTGAGTGAGACCCGCAGCAGGGCGAGGCACCGCCGGCGCGGAAGGGCATGGGCGATCGGCGTCCCGGCGGTCCTCGCCGCGGCCGGACTCCTGGCGTACGGCACGGCCTTCGGCGCGTTCGGCGAGGACGCGCGCCCCCGGGCCACGGCCGCGCAGGCGCCCGCCTGGGCGCGGGCCGTCGCCGACGGATTCGCCTCGGTCGACGCGCTCGGTCAGCACGGCACGTACGGCGGTCGGGACGGGGCGACGGTCACGGTACGGACCCTCTCCGACCTGGAGAAGTACGCGACCGCCCCGGAGCCGTACGTCATCGTCGTCGCCGGGACGATCGCGATGAACCCCGTCGGCAAGGAGATCAGGGTCGCCTCCGACAAGACGATCGTGGGCTCGGGCACCGCCGGCCACATCGTCGGCGGCGGTTTCTTCCTCGGCCCCGGCGTCCACAACGTGATCATCCGGAACCTGACGATCCGAGACGCCTACCAGGGCATCTGGAACGACAAGGACCACGACTTCGACGCCGTGCAGATGGACGGCGCCCACCACGTGTGGATCGACCACAACGACCTGCGGCACATGGCCGACGGCCTCATCGACAGCCGCAAGGACACCACGTACGTCACGGTGTCCTGGAACCGGCTGAGCAACAACAACAAGACCTTCGGCATCGGGTGGACGGAGAACGTCACGGCCGACCTCACCGTCCACCACAACTGGTTCCGCGAGACCGAGCAGCGCAACCCGTCCACCGACAACGTCGCCCACGCGCACCTCTACAACAACTTCCTCCAGGACGACACCGGCACGGCCATCACCTCGTCCTACGGCAACTACGCCCGCGGGAAGACCCGCATGGTCCTGGAGAACAGCTACTTCCAGGGTGTGAACAACCCGGTGATCAAGGACGCCGGCGCCGCCCTCGTCCAGCGCGGCAACCTCTTCTCCGGCACCACCGGCCGCAACGAGAGCGGCGGCACGGCCTTCGACCCGAAGTCCTCCTACCCGTACACGCTCGACCCGACGGCCGACGTGCCCGCACTGCTCAAGTCCGGCGCCGGACCCCGTACGACCATCGGCACGACTCCGACTCCGACCCCGACGCCGGCACGGACCTCGGCCACGCCCGTCGCGGCGACGACCCTCACCGTCGCCAAGGACGGCAGCGGCCGGTACACCAGCGTGCAGAAGGCCGTCGACGCCGTCCCGGCCGGCAACACCTCCCGCGTCGTGATCCGCGTCGCCCCCGGCGTCTACCGCGAGACCGTCAAGATCCCCGCGAACAAGCCCCACGTCACCATCGAGGGCACGGGCGGCAGCCGCAAGGACACCCTCATCGTCGAGGGCCACGCCTCCGGTACCCCCAAGCCGGACGGCTCCGGGACGTACGGCACGGGCGGCAGCGCCACCGTCGCCGTCGAGGCCGACGACTTCCAGGCCCGCAACCTCAGCATCTCCAACGACTTCGACGAAGCGGCCCACCGGACACTGGACGGCCACCAGGCGGTGGCCCTGCGCACCGCCGCCGACCGGATCGTCCTCGACAGCCTCGTCATCAGCGGCGACCAGGACACCCTCCTCCTCGACACCGCCGCCCGCGACAGGACCGGCCGCGTCCACGTCACCAACTCCTACGTCATCGGCAACGTCGACTTCGTCTTCGGCCGGGCCACGGCCGTCATCGACCGGTCGGTCCTCACCCTCAAGAAGCGCTGGGACGGCACCTCGGCCGGCTACCTCACCGCGCCGAGCACCCCTGCCGGCCGCAACGGCTTCCTCATCACCCGCTCCACCGTCAACGGAGACGTGGCCGCCGGCACCTTCCACCTCGGCCGCCCCTGGCACGCCGGCGGCGACGCGACCCTCGACCCCCAGACCACCGTCCGCGACAGCGTGCTCGGCGCCGGCGTCAGGACCACACCCTGGACGGACATGGGCGGCTTCTCCTGGAAGGCCGACCGCTTCGCCGAGTACCACAACACCGGACCCGGAGCAGGCCCGGCCGGCCCCGACCGCCCCCACCTCACGGACACCGAGGCAGCCGCCCAGTCCGCCGCGAACTGGCTCGGCGGCTGGACTCCGACCGCCGGCTGACGGCCGGGCGGGGGCACGCCGGCTGACGGCCGGGCGGAGGCACGCCCGGTGCCTCAGGTGTCGCCGTCCGGCCTGCGTGCCTCGATCAGCGTCCGCGCGGAGTGGGCCACGAACGGCCCCTCCGCGCGGATCCGCGCGTCGAGCGCGCGCAACCGGGGCAGATGGGCCTCCACCGTGAACCCCGGCACGATCCAGATCACCTTGCGCAGGAACCAGACGACCGCGCCGATGTCGTGGAACTCCATCCGCAGCCGCTCGGACCGGAGATCGACGATCTCGAGACCGGCGGCGCGCGCCGCCGCGCTCTCGTCGTCGGGGTGCCGGTGCCGGGCCGCCTCCGGCTGCGGCCCCAGGAAGTACTCGACCAGTTCCCAGACACTGGCGGGGCCGACGTGCTGGGCGAGGTACGTGCCACCCGGCCGCAGGACGCGGACGATCTCCGCCCACCACACCGTCGCCGGGTGGCGGCTGGTGACGAGATCGAACGCGGCGTCGGCGAACGGCAGCGGAGGCTCGTCGGGATCCGCCACGACGACGGCGCCCCGCGGATGCAGGAGCGCGGTGGCCCGCGCGATGTTGGGGGGCCACGACTCGGTCGCCACCATCGTCCGCGGCAGCGTCGGCACACCGGCGAGGACCTCCCCGCCGCCCGTCTGCACGTCGAGCCCGGCCGAGGCGTGCGCGAGCCGGGCACCGAGCAACCGGTGATAGCCCCACGAGGGCCGCTGCTCCGTCGCCCGCCCGTCGAGCCACGAGAAGTCCCAGCCGTCGACGGACGCCTCGGACGCCTCCGCCACGAGATCTTCGAAAGTGCGCGTCATCCCCTCATCATCCGTGCCGACCGCCCCACCACCCCGGGCGACCAGCCGAAACGCCCTCCGCCGCTCTCGGGCGGCATCATCGCCCCCGCACCCGCGGCGACGCGGACACCCGCGCCTGCCGGTCCGCGTCCCAGCCGTCCACCACACCGGGCAGCTCGACACGGGAACGGATGCCCAGCCGCGCGAAGACGCCCCGCAGGTGGTGATCGACCGTACGAGGGCTGAGACAGAGATGGTCCGCGACCTCCTGGTTGGTGGCCCCGCGCGCCACGAGGCGGGCGATGCGCTGCTGCTGCGGGGTCAGCTCGCACAGCGCCGCCGGGTCCGTCGTACCGCCCGAGGCACCCCCCGTGGCGCGGAGTTCGGACCGCGCGTGCTCCGCCCAGCCCCCGGCGGCCGCCCGCTCGAACGTCACGAGAGCGTCGCGCAGCGGGCCGCGCGCGTCACCCGGCCGCCGACGGCGCCGCAACCACGTGCCGTACGCGAGCAGGGTGCGGGCCCGCTCGAATTCGTTGCCGCAGCTGTCGTGGCGCCGCACCGCCTCACCGAACCAGTACGCCGGCCCCTCGCCCTCCGCGAGCAGCGCCCGGCAACGCGCCGACTGCGCCTGGGCTGGACCGTCGACGCCCAGGGCGGCCCACGCCGCGTACTCCTCGGCCGCGTCCCGGGCCTCCGCCACCCGGCCGGCCGCGACGGCGGCCTCCACGAAGCACGGGACGGCCAGCATGCGCAGCGCGAAATGACCGCCCCGCGGGCCCGGCCGGACCAACGGAACGAGCCGTGCGGCCGCCTGGCCGGCCAGCCCCCGGCCCAGTTCGTCCCGGGCCAGCGCCCACTCCGCCAGCGTCGCGGCCTGGACGAGACCGTGCGGACCCGCCGTCGCGAGCGCGCGCCCGGCATGCTCCGCCACCGCCGGCTCATCACCCTCCACCGACGCCACAAGCGCCAGTACGGCGTGCTGGTGCGCGGCCACGTTGTGCTGTCCCGTCGCCTCCGCCGTCCGCAGCCCCTCCCGCGCGGTGCGCGCGGCCCGGCTGTACCGGCCGGCCCGCAGCTCGGCGTACGCCAGCTGTTCGAGCGCGTGGGGCAACAGGGCGGTGCGGTGCTCCGCCCGCGCCCGGGCGAGCGCACGCGCATGCACCCGCGCCGCCGCCGCGGTGTCGCCCAGGACCAACGCGGCCGACCCCGCCCGGAGCAGCAGCCTCGGATCGTCCGCGCCGCCGTCCTCCGCCACCACCCTCGCCAACGCCGTCCGCGCCTCGTCCAGCCGTACGGTCAACGCCGCGCTCAGCCCATCGGCGAAGTCCCGCTCCGTACCTCCCACGTCCTCACCGCCGTCGAGCGCCGCCAGGCACGCCGCCACGTCCCCGCCCGCCCACGCCGCCTCCATCGCCAGGAACCGGGCATCCGACGCCTCCACCGGAGCCCGCCCCCGCAGCAGCTCCGCCGCCTGAAGCAGCGCCTCATGCGCCTCCATCACCGGACCACCCGCCAACGCCGCCAACCCCCGCACCAACTGCGCCCGGCCCCGCACCACCGGCGACAGCGCCCGCACGGCGGCCGACGGCCCCAACCGATCGGCCCGATGGCTCTGACTCCGCGAGAGCGACTTTTCCCGTGTTGCCGGGCTGCCCGCCGATAGCCACGCGCCCGCCTCACAGCCGCCCGCCGTGAGCGCCGCGCCCGCCTCACAGCCGCCCACCGGGCGGGGCGCGACCGCAGCCGGGCCGTCGATCGTCGACGCCGTACCCGCCGTCGAGTCGCCCACCGAGGGGGCCGCCCCTGTCGTCGGCGCCCCATCCGCCGACGGTGCCGCGCCCGTCATCGCCCTGCCGGCAGACCGCGTACCGCCGGCGGACCGCGGTGCGGCGGCTGACGACATCCCTCCAGCCGACGGCGCTCCTCCGGCCGACGGCGCCTCTCCAGTGGACAACGGCCCGGCGGCGGACGACGCCACTCCGCCGCCCCCGACCCACCCGCTCGCCCCCGAGGCCCGCGCATCCGCTCGCCAGGACGGCCGGGCCGAGGCGAGCGCGGCACGCCCGAGGAAGGGGTCCTCGAAGCCGAGCACTCCGCCCCTCCGGCGCAGCAGCCCGTCCGCGACCAGCCCCTCCAGCGGTTCGGCCGACGGGCGAGCCCCCCGCGTCCCGGCGGGGCCGGATCCGCCACCGACGGCGACCCCGAACGCCACCGCGCCCGCCCCCACACCCCCGGTGCGGCCCGCCAGGGTCACCACGGCGGCCGTGGCGAGCAGCCGTCGGGAGGCCGAGGGGAGCCGGTCCAGGAGCCCCCCGTACACCTCGGCGAGGACGCCCTCGTCCACCGCGGGCCGTGGCAGGGGCACCGTCCCCGCGAGCTGAGCGGTGGTCAGGCGCCGTACCGTCGCGGCGAGGACACCGGGATGCCCCGCGGCCTCGTCGAGCAACAGCTCCCCGACCGCGGGTGCCGGGGCGACCAGCGGGCACAGGTCGCCGAGGAGGGCCCGTGCCCCGGCCGTGGTCAGCCTGCCGAGCCGTACCGTCTCCGCCCCCGGGACAGCGGGGAACCGGTGATGGCGCGCGGCCGACACGAGCCACCCCACCCGCCCCGGCGCGGAGGGCCCCCGCCCCCCGGCCTCGCGCCAGGCCGCGGCGAGCGCGGCCCGTGAATGCGCGTCCCACAGATGGAGGTCGTCCACGCAGATCAGTACGGTGCCCGCTTCGGCCGTGAGCGTGGCCACGGCCCGGGCGAGACCGCCCTCGCCCCGTGCGAGCCGCAGCGCCCGGCGCCCGGCCGCCTGCGTGGGGGCGAGCGCGGAGAGCAGCGCCCGAGCAGCGCTCCACGGCCCCCGGTGGCCGGGTGCGGCCACCACGTACGCCGCCCCGGGAAAGTCGTACGCCGCCCGGGAGAGCAGGGCGGTGCGCCCCTCGCCGGGGCTGCCGGTGACGAACAGGACACCGCCGGATCCGGCGGCGGCACGGGCCGACAGGCGGGCCACGGCGGCGAGTTCGGCCGCGCGGTCGTACAGCCGCGGGCCGGGGGAGGCGGTGTGCGTCGCTCCGCTCACGGCGGTCACGCTACCGACCCGTACGGGACGGCGGAAGGTTCCCGGGGCTGGGCAGTGGCCCAGACCCGGGAACCAGGCTCTGTGACGGTGCACAGAGCGTCAGGAGCCGAGCGGGCAGGTGCCCCGGTACTCGTCGATCGTCAGACTCGGCCGCGGCAGCGGGCAGAGGAACTGCTCGTAGCGGGTGTCGTCGTCGATGAAGCGCTTCAGCCAGGAGAGGCTGTACTTCGCGATCGTCGTGTTCGACGAGTTGGGGGTGAAGTGCGTGGCGCCGTTGAGCTCCAGGTACGCCTTGTCGAGCGAGCCGGGCAGACTCTCGTAGAACGGCTCGGAGTGGGTGGCGACGGGCGCGATCGTGTCGCCGTCCGCGCCGACGACCAGCGTCGGCGTGGTGATCTCGGGCCAGGTCTTGTCCGTGTTCCATGCCGTGAGGGGGACCGCGGCCTTGAGCGACGGCCGGCTCTTGGCCGCTTCGAGGGTTCCCCCGCCGCCCATCGAATGCCCCATCACACCGAGCCGGCTCGCGTCGACGCGTCCCCGCACCGCACTGCGCTGGGTCAGGTAGTCGAGCGCCGCGAGGAGTTGCCGCCCCCGGCTGTCGGGCTGGTCGAGCGTCGTCAGGGTGTCGATGGTGAACACCACGAAGCCCTGCGAGGCCAGCCGCGGTCCGAGCCACGCGATCGAGGACTGGTAGGCCGTGTACCCCGGCGAGATCACCACCGCGCCGAAGGTGCCGTCGCTCGTGGACGTCGGGTAGTAGATCGTCCCCCCGCCGAAGCCGGTGACGGCCAGCGACGAGACGGCCGTCTCGGCGACGGCGTACGAGCCGCGCAGCGCCTCGATGCTCGCCACGGTCGGCGCGGGACCGCGCTCGTACGGATTGCCCGCGGCGGCCGCGGGAGCGGTGACGCCGGGAGCGAGCAGCAGGGTGAGACAGGCAGCGGCCACGGCCGCACCGAAGAGTCGTGTCACGACGGAGTCGTCCTCTCATGTCGTGGGGCGGTCACCGCCCGAAGCGTCCGGGCCGCGGCCACACCGTGATCTGGCCCCGCCACTGTCCGGTCGGCACGTCCCAAGGGCATCGGCAGAATCACCGGCCTTCACCCGAAGAGCCCCGGCCCACACCGGCGTTCGGCCTCAAAGGGTCCGAAGCGTCCGGAACGCCCACCCGTCACACCGATCCCTCATCGAGTCCGTACGCAGCGGGCACCCGGAATGTGATCATGAAGCGCCAGACCAGCCCCCGAACCCCGGCCCCGCACCCCGAGCCCTGCCCCCCCCGCACCCCGCACTTGATCCCTTCCCTGTTCACGCTTTGGAGATCCCGATGACCACAGCCCTGCGCGTCCTCATCAACGGCGGAGGCATCGGCGGGCTCGCGCTCGCCACCGCCCTCGCCCGCCGCGGCCACACCGTGGAGGTCGCCGAACTCCGCGACGAGCCGGCCGCGCTCGGCGTCGGCATCATCCAGCCGTCCAACGCCCTCCACGTCATGCGCGAACTCGGCGTCCTCGACGAATGCCTCGCGGCCGGCTTCGTCTGGGAGTTCCTGACGATCGCCGACCCGGCGGGCAACACCCTCGCGCGCATACCCCAGCCGCGGATGGACGACGTCCCCGCCGCCAACGGCATCCCGCGACCCGCGCTCGCCGCCATCCTGCACGCCGCCGCCGTCGCGGCCGGCGCGACCGTACGGCACGCCTCCACCGTCACCGCCCTCGACGACGACGGTGAGGGCGTCACCGTCACACTCTCCGACGGCTCCACCTCACGCTGGGACCTCCTCGTCGGCTTCGACGGCATCGGCTCCCCGCTCCGCACCCACCTCTACGGCGACCGGTACACCCCCACCTACACCGGCTTCGCCAACTGGCGTGTCACCGTCCCGCGCCACCCCGACGTCAGCAGCGTGGTCATGGCCACCGCCGGACAGGAGGCCAAGGCCCTCCTCACCCCCATCACCGACGAACTCATGTACCTGGGCGCCGTGTTCGCCGAACCCGAGGACTTCCGCCCCGACCCCGACCACGCCCACGAGCAGCTCGCGAAGCGACTCGCCGTCTTCTCCGGCCCCGTCGCCGAAGCCCTCGCCACGGTCACCGACCCCTCGGCCATCGTCTACACCCGCATCTCCCAAGTCACCGTCGACGCCCCCTGGCACGTGGGTCGCGTCGTCCTCGCCGGCGACGCCGCCCACGCCTCCACCCCCCACCTCGCCCAAGGCGCCGCCATGGCCCTCGAAGACGCCCTCGTCCTCGCCCAATCCCTCGACACCACCCCCTCCGTCCCCACCGCCCTCCACACCTGGGAGTCCCGCCGCCGCCCCCGCGCCCTCTGGGTCCAAGCCCTGTCCCACGCCGTCCTCAAGCAGGAGATGGGCACCCCCACCACCCCCGAGGAAGACGCCCTCCTCGAAATCGGCATCCCCGGCGCCGCCCACGCCCTGGTGAAGCCGTACTGAGGGCTGTTCCGTAACCGGGCAGCACCCTCTTGCCGATACCGGATCGGACCGTGTCAGTGGCTGGTGACAGGATGGAGAGGTGCTGATCAAGGGATATGACGTCGGCCCGTTGGTGCCGGGCGAGTCACTGGTGGTCCACCCGGGCTTCTGGTCTAACTACCTCATGTCGATGTGCAGCGACGGGGGGTGTGCCGAGCGCCCGGTTCCGGAGTGGTTCGGTGAGGACGGCGCCGATGCCGATGTCCTGTCCGAGGTCCTCTTCGACCCTGAACGCTGGCCGGCGTTCAGGGTGCCCGCAGAAGACGGCCCCGGAGCCGTGGTGGTCTACCGCAACTTGGATGGCGACTACGGCACCGACTACCTCCTCACCCATCCAGGCGGAAGCCACGTCGAGCAGATCGCCAGCTGGGACGGAGACTTCTCGGGCACTGGGCTGACATGGCACGAACTGATCCGGATCGCTGACAGCCCGTCCCTCGCGGCCGCAGGCGTCCAGGACACGGCCACCCGCTTCCTGCTGCTGCTTCCCCTCCTCACCGACACGGACGTGCCGGAGACAGCATCGGCAAGGCTTGTCGCCGCCCTGACCGCAGTCGGCGCGCCGCAAGCCACTGCCTCCATCGCGGCGGAGCACCTGCTGGCCCACCTCGCGAGGAGATCCCGACACGACCCCACGTGGGCGTCTCCGCTGAGCGGCAGCTGAGAGGTGGGCCCAGCCGCCCGTCACCCCATGGAATGAGCTCGCCCCGCTGTTCGGCGGGCCGGGACGCCGAACTCAGCGGCCTGCCGTCCCCTCGGTGATCACCGTCCCGTCGCCGGGTTCGATGTCCCAGTCCCACGCTCCGACGTACGCCGCCACACCCGTCCGGCGTGCCTCCATGACGGCGAGGAGCCGGGCGAAGTCCCGTACGGGCATGAGGGGTTCCCACTCGTGGACCGGGAGGATCCGCACCTCGTCGTGCTCGTCGGGGTCGAGTGTGAGGTCCGCGATCTGCCGGCCGGTGAGTACTCCGCCGTCGAAGACGAAGCCCGCCGTCGCGAGCGGCCATTCCACGCCGGGCAGTCCGAACACGGCCGCCAGCAGGCGCGGCGGCCCCTGCACCGCAAGCCCGGTCTCCTCCCGGGTCTCGCGTACGGCCGTCTCCCAGGGGCGTTCGCCAGGCTCGCTCGTCCCGCCGGGCCACTGCCAGGGATGCTCCGGGCTGTAGACGGCGTGGAGCTGGACGGGCCGCTCGTGTTCGTCCGTGAAGAACACGCTGCCGAAGAGCGAAGCCTTGGGCAGCGTGGCCGCGTACTCCTCCGGAGGCAGCCACGTCGAGCTCATACGGCTCCCTCCCCGGAGACGGTGACGGCGTGGCACGGCCGGGCGATGACGGCGGTCTCCATCGGGGCCCCCGGCTTCGGGGCGGGAGCTTCGGCCGTCGGTGTGCCGGTGTCGGGCTTCATCGGGGGATTCCTCCTTGGGGATGGCCGGGCAGGGGCCAGATGGTTCCCGCGCGCAGGCGGGCCAGGGTGCGACGGCCGCGCTCGACGAGTTCCGGGTCGCCGTCCCGGGTCCCGAAGGCGATGCCGGAGACCGCGTCGAGGGCGGTGCTCGCGACCAGGTGGGTCACCTCGTCAGCGGACAGGCGGCGGCCGTAGCCGTCGAAGAACGCCTCGGCGAGATCGGGGCGGCCGTCGAAACAGCCGAGGAGCCGGACGAAGTCCCGTACACGAGGCTGTGGTTCACTCCGCTCGAAGTCGATGACGTGCACCGCGCCGTCGTCCGAGAGGAGGAGGTTGCGCAGCTGGAGGTCGCCGTGTGTCACCGCTCTCTCCAACGGCGGGAGCCGCTGGGCTACGGCGACGGCCGAGCGGACGCACTCCTCGTCACCCGGCGCGAGCAGCGGCCGTGCCGTGTCCAGGAAGCGATCCCTCCGGTCGTACGGCCCCGTCGGCGCGGCCTCGGCCCCGATCCGGGGGAGAGGATTCGCGTGGATACGGGCCGCGAGCGCGCCGATCGCCCCGAACGTCGCATGCTCCTCGGCCCCCGCCAGCACTGCGCCGTGCAAGGACCGACCGTGGACCACGGTCACCACGACCGTCAGCAGATCGGGGTCGCAGGCCACGAGACGAGGCCCGGCACCGCCCAACCCGGGGACCCAGCCCCGCAGAGCGGCCACCTCACGCCGATGGAACCTCGGGTTCTGGTGCACCTTCACGAACCACTCGCCGCCCGCCGCGCCCCGCACGTGCCACACGCGGCTGTTCTCCCGGGCCCACGAGGCATCCCTCCAGGCGGCGATGCGGCCCACGGAGCGCTCGGTGAAGACCCGTACCGCCGGCTCGGGCCCCTGTTCCGCCGGACCCCGGGCAGGGACGAGGTGGAGACGGTCGCACCGCGGGTCGTGGGCGATCGGGTCGGCGGGCGTCTGGAAATGCAGCGCGACCGGCGCGCCGGCCCGGTACGCGTCCAGCCCGGCACGGCAGTAGGCCACCATCGGCTCCGGCAGCGCGTCGAGCGGAAACCACCCCATCGCGTCGCACTTCTCGGGTTCCCTGATCCGCGCGGTGCCCCGCCAGCGACGGACCTCGAAGAAGAGCCCGATCCGAGCCCGGCCACCCGGCGGCCGGTGATGCACCGTCACGGCCGCGCGCACGTCGGCCGGATTCACGACGAGACCGGTCTCCTCCCACGTCTCGCGGACGACACCGGCCACGACGGTCTCGTCCTCCAGATGCCCCGACGGCGCATGCCACAGACCGGCCGCGTACACATCACCGGCCCGACGGGACAGCAACACCTCCGGCCCCGCCTCGCCGTCGCGCACCGCGATCAGGTGCACATCCACCGGCACGGTGTGGCGGGGGCCGCCGCTCACGAGCCGCTTCCTTCGCGCGGGGCGCGGACGGTGGCGCGGAGTCCCCACCCCAGCTCCGTGTAGGCACGACCGGCCTGGATTCCCTCGATCGCCGCACGGGTGTAGGGCACGATCGGCTCCGGCAGGCCCTTCGCGCTCCACCACTTCCAGGCCACGCACTTGTCCGGCTCCCGAAGTTCGGGCGTGCCCTGCCAGCGACGCGCACGGAAGAAGAACCCGATCCGCGGCGGGTCGCCCGGCCGGTCGACCATGTGCACGGTGTGGACGAGGTCGACGTCACCCGGGTCGATCACCAGCCCCGCTTCCTCGTACGCCTCCCTCACCAGACACGCGGTCGCCGCCTCGGCCTCGCAGTGCCCCGCCAACGTGTGCCAGGACCCGCCCGCGTACGCGGAGTCGGGATGCCGCCGCCCCAGCAGCACCATGCCGTCGCGCTCCAGATAGAGATGCACCCCGACCACGTTCAGCACGGCCCCGGACGGGAGGGGGAAGGCCGCCATGTCAGGAGCTCCTGCGCGGGGGAGACGGCCGGTGGGAGGCCCGCCGGGTGCCGGCCGGTTCTCCGTGCGGAGAGGACGGGGACGTGCCGTTCGACGGGGGAGCGTGGTACCTGACAGCCGTCGCGACGGCGGGAGTTGCGTTCATGCCGGGCTCAACGACGGAGACAGGCATGTCGAACACCTGTGTTTCGGACGGAGTCCGGACCCCCTGCCCCCGCGAAAGTTCGTTCGTGGCCCGTGCGGCGACCGTGGTGACGCGCGGCCGCACCCCGAGCGACCCGTGTCCGAAACGCCGTCACGACACCGACGACTTTCCCTCCCTCCGTGACCGGAGGCAGACCGACGCGATGACGGGGTCGTGGCCCGAGGTCGTGGTCCGATGGTGCGGGGCGGGGGCGGGGGCGGTGGCGCCGCCGGCCGGCCGGGGGTGGCTGGGCGGCGGCGCCGGGTGGGGTGGCCCGTGGGTCAGGCGGGGTTCTTGGTGTCGGGGAGGTAGGTGGAGGCGCCGACGCAGTCGCGGACCTCGTGGCGGGGGGCGAGGGTGCCGGTCCAGCGGAGGAAGCCGGTGGGGCCGGTGGCGGTGGTCATGTCCATGAAGCGGCAGCCGTCGTAGACGAGCTTGCCGTAGGTGGTGGCGGTGCTGCCGGTGGTGACCTGGTGGGAGCCCATGAGGGCGCAGTCGACGTAGCGGACCATGGGGCCGCGGGAGCCGTTGGCGGTGTAGTCGTAGACGTGGGTGACGGCGTTCGGGGCCCAGGACTTGAAGCTGTGCGCGGTGTCGTCGCACGACACGAAGGTGATGTTGCCCTTGTACCACTGGGAGTCGATGACCTTGTGGCCGGTGCCGCGCAGTTCGAAGCGGATGCCCTGCGCGTAGAGGCGCATGGTGGAGTCGGCGCGGGTGGTGGCGTCGGCGGTGAGCTGGAAGAAGGTGCCGGTCGACGCGGTGTCCGTGAGGATGTAGGAGCCGCCGGTGAAGTTCATCGAGCCGCCGCGGGTGTTCTTGACGAAGACCCCGGACTGGTACTCCACCTTGCAGTCGCGGAACCAGTAGTTGAGGAACTGGTCCTGCTGGCTCGCCGACGGGGTCATGCCGATGACGAGGAACGCGTCGGAGTAGGAGCCGCCGACCTGACAGTGGTCCCAGCCCATCTCGCTGTTCAGGTTGGAGGTGGTGGCCGGCCCGTCCAGGCCGATGCCCCGCTTCCAGCTGCCGCGCCACTCGACGTCCGTGTACCAGGTGTCCTGGACGCCGTACGTGGCCGACGAGTACGCGTAGCAGAAGCTCGACGTGGCGTTGGTGCTGGTGAAGGTGAGTCCGGAGATCCGGATGTTCTTGTAGCGCTGGTAGTTGGTCCAGAGCGTCGTGTCGTCGGCGGTCGGCGCGTACACGATCCGCGAGAGCCGCTTGCCGTAGCCGGTGATCGACAGGCCGTCGACGATCCCGCCGTGCCCCTCGCCGTCGACGTTCGGCAGCAGCGAGTCGGGCTGCGTGAGCAGGTACGTGCCCGGCGGGATGACCAGGACCTTCTTCGGAACCGCGCCCGAGATCGGGTCGGGCTGGAACGAGGCGAGCACCTCCGCGGCGGCCGCCCGAAAGGCGGCGTCGCTGGCCGTGACGCCCGTCGGGTCCGCGCCCTTGCTGATGACGTCGACGCTGTACGGGTCGTCCCCGGCACCCGCCGCGTAGGCCGTTCCACCGCCGGCGACCACGGCCCCCGCCGCGACCCCCGCACCGGCCGTCGCCATTCCGCGTATGAGCGCACGGCGGTCCATGCTTCCGGTCATTGCTTACCCCCAAAAGTAATGATCATGTGAAAGACATGTCATCCGACCATGACTCCCGCGACGATGCAAGATCACTTCCTGCCCCGTCGCCGGGCTCCTGGGAGCGATCGCGAAACTCGCTGGAGAGTGCGTACGTGAGGGACGATCATGGACTCCATGAGTGACGAACCCGCACGCTGGACCCAGGCAACCGTCTACCCCGACATGTGGGCCGACCCCGACGACGACCCGCGCAACAGGGACGGCGCAAGCCCGGACGGTGAGCGCGCGACCCTGCGGGACTTCCTCGTCGACTACCGCATCACCCTGAAGATGAAGTGCGAGGGACTCGACGCGGAGCAGCTCGCCCGGCGCTCCGTCCCGCCGTCGACGATGTCGCTGCTCGGTCTCCTGCGCCACCTCGCGGAGGTGGAGCGGGACTGGCAGAACTGGGTCACCGAAGGCGACCCGCTGCCGAAGCTCTACGGCGAGCGTGACGCCGACTTCCACGGTGCCGTCGCCGAGCAGGCCGTGGTCGACGCCGCGTACGCCGATCTGGAGCGCGAACAGGCCACCACCGACGCCCTCCTGGCCGGCTTCCCGGACCTCGGCGAGCGCGTGGGCAAGGACGACATCGCGATCCGCGAACTGCTGGTGCACATGATCGACGAGTACGCCCGGCACTGCGGGCACGCGGACCTGCTGCGCGAGTGCGTCGACGGCCGCGTCGGCCAGTGAGGACCACCCGCCGCTGACGTCAGCGGGCCCCGGCGGCCTTTCGGAGCCCTGTCCACCTGCCGGGCCGGTTCACTCGTCATGGTGGACCCGGGCCGTGCCGCGCGCCGCACGCCGCCGCACTCGGGCAGCGTGTGGCGCATGCAGCCCCGTCGCACCACGCTCTTCCTCCTCGCAGCGCTCCTCACCAGCGGATGCGTCGCCGTTCCGCACGGTCCCGCACCCGCCCCACCGGCTCGTCCCGCCGACCTGGCGCCCGCAGCGGACCGCGCCCCGGCCCCGCTTCCGACGTGGCCCGCGCCGACGCCGGCCGCCGCTCGGGAGGCCCTGATCGACACCGACTCCGATGCCGACACCGATGCCGGTCCCGGTGCCGTCGACCCCGGGGCCCGCTCGGGGCCTCGGCCCGCCTCCGTACCCGATGCCGGACCCCGGGAAGGCGCTCGGCCGGCCGGGGTCAAGGCCCCCGGCCGCCCGCATACCCATGCGGAGCGGGCGCCGAAGCGGCCGCGCGCCTCGGCGCCGAAGCCTGGTAAGCCGGCTGCCGGGAAGTCCGGTGACAAGCGGGCGGCCGAACACCGGACTCCGAAGCGGAACCGCTCGGTGCCCGCGCGTCAGCGGCAGCAGGCACCCGCTCGGACACCCGAGATGCGTCAGCTGTGCCGCCAGGCCGAGGGGATCGACGCACCGATGGGCGCGGCCGACCTCTGCCGCGGAATGTACGGCGGCCGCTGACCGAAACCGACCGGCCCGCAGGATCGGTGGGCCGGTGGGGCCGGTGCGTCGGGTCAGTCGTCGAGAGCGTCGAGGACCTTCCCCAGGTCGACGAACTTGAAGTTGGTCGAGGGCCGGTCGTCGTCCCCGGGGGAGTCGTGACCGTCCTGCACGACGAGCAGACCGTGGGGGTACTTGGAGCCGAGGGGCGCGTTGAGGGCCGCCGCGCCGTCGCACTCCTCGGAACCGTCCAGGCCGGTCCCGGCCGGCGTGATCCGGAAGCCACCCTCGTACTCGTTGTCGTCTTCCCGCTCACGGTCGTACGCGGCGAAGGTGTCGTCGCCCTGGCTGGACGCCAGCAGGTACCCGTCGCCGTCCGTCTCGGTGACCAGGGTCAGGCCCTCGACGTCCGCGGTGAGCCGGGAACCGCCGAAGCCGGGGTCGGCACCCGGGGTGCACTCCTCGGTCTGCTCGTCGTAGGTGCCGGGGACCCCGTACTCCTTCACCCTGTCGATCAGTTCGGGCGTGCCGGTGAGGTCGGCCCGGATGCGCCAGATGCCGATGTCCTCCTGACCCGCGTACAGCGTGCCGTCGGCAGCGTCGACGACCATGCCCTCGACCTGCGGCAACTCGTCGGGCTCGGCGCAGGGCGACCACGCGGTGCCGTCGGGCAGCCGGAAGGTCGAGGGCAGCTCCAAGGTGCGCACCTTCCGGTACGTGACCTTCCCGCCTGCGGCCGGGAGCAGCTCCAGCAGGGCGATGCTCGTACGCTCGCGCCGGCTCACCAGTGCGTACGAGCGACCGCTCGACGGGTCCGTCCAGGTCGCGAGTCCATAGGCGGTCCGCTGCTCGTTCACCTCGGCCTGGTCCTTGGAGAACACGGCCGGTGCGGCGGCGTCGGTCACGTCGCTCAGCGGGCCACCGGCACGGTCCCGGTCGATGCGGTAGAAGCGCAGGCGGTCGTTCCCGCGATCGCTGGTGACGGCCAGATCGGCCCGACCGGAGGACAGCCTCATACCGTGAACCAGGTCCACGTTGTTGAACCGGCCGGGGGCATCCCCCTCCTGCGCCGCCGGCGGCGCGGCTATCGCCTGTACCGGTCGCGCCTCCAGGTCGTAGACGCGCAGCCCGCCCTCCTTCGCCGTCGCGACGACCAGGCTCCGCCCCGGAGCGGCCGCGTTACGCCAGATCGCCGGGTCATCGGCGTCCGCGTTCCCTCCCGCGTCGTCATCGTGCAGCGCCGGCGTCTCCGCCCGGGGTGTGACGGCGGGCAGCGCGTCGCGGGAGGCGGCGGCCAGGGACGCGGTCTGGGGGTCGGCTGCGGTCCGCGTCCAGGACGGGGCCAGGGCCTGGGACGGCACCTGGGACCGGGACAGGGGATCGGCCTGGGCCGGGCCGGCGAGCACCAGAGCCACGAGCGCGGTGGTCGCGGCCGGCACGAGCGAACGGAACGTTCGAGGGGTCGTCACGCAGGATCTCCTCAGCAGGGGGATGGGCCTTGCCCGACCCTGCTGGGCGCGCGTGACGCAACGGCGGCCACAGGATGACGAGTTACCCCGCCCGCCGACGTACGCCCGGTGAACGGGCGGAGACCGGCGGCCCCTTGCCCGAGCCGGGGACCCTGACCGGCCTCCGCCTGTCTCCCCGCGGTGTCTCCACTCGGCATTCGACCCGACTTGGCGTAGGGCGACCGGGAAGAGCGCCGGCCCGGGGCTATATACACACGCGCTTCCACCGGGGCATCTGTCACCCTGATGTCCATGCCAGCCCGTAACCGCCGCCTGCCCCGCGACCTTTCGTGGCCGCTCACCACCTCGGACATCCGCGCCGCTCTCGGCGAGCAGGTGACAAGTGCCGCCGACCTGGGCTTCGACGAGCGCCCCCATGACGACGGAACCCTCCTGCACGTCGAGTGGATCCCCCCGATCTCCTCCAACTACGGCAACGGCATCCACCCCACCTTGTGGTCCAGCGTCCGGATCCGCGTCGCCCCGCTTCCGGCCACCGAACGGGCCGCCGCCCGCTACGCCCTGCGGCAGCGGGCCCTGCCCGAACTCGCCGCATGGATCGGCGCCGCGCAGCGCGCGCCGGAGGGATGGACCCTGACCTGGCACAGCCGCTCCTGGCGGCTGGTCCCCGGCGCCACTGCCTACCGCGACGACTATCAGCCGTACCGCTGAACTTCGGCTCCACTTGGGCAGTTATCTCGTCCCTGGCCGTCGTCGGCGGTGAGGTGTTCGGCGGCGGCCGGGACGCAGACGAAGATCCGGACTTGCAGCAGGTAGTACGAAATCGTATAGTCCGAAATTGTGACATCCGAATCCGCATCATCCGAATCCGCATCATCCGAATCCGTGCCATCCGAGTGGTCTGCCCTGCTGGCGCTCCAGCGGGCCACCCACGCCACCCTCCAGGTGCTCGCCGCTGAGCTCGTCGACCTGGACCTGACCGCCTCCGAGATCAATGCCCTGGCGAACCTCGCGGACGGTCGCGGGCGGACCGTGTCCGAGCTGGGGGCGGCCGTGGGTACGCGTCCCACGACGCTGACGAGCGTGCTGGACCGTCTGGAACGACGTGGGCACATCACCCGGGGCAGCCGCGCGGGAGACCGTCGGGCGGTGCTGATCGAGCTCACCGCCTCCGGGCGCCTGGCCGCCACCACGATCCGGCAGACCATCACCGACCTTGAGCATCGGGCGCTCGGTCACCTCACGGCCGATGTCGTCGCCTCCCTGCGCACCGCCCTGGAAGCCCTGACGGTGGTGCCCTCGTGACCCCGCACCAGCCCGAGGCGCGGGCCGACGACGCGCCCACTTTCGAAGCGTTGATGGCCGAAGTGATGGCGAACGCGGAGCGGTTCGGCCACCGGGAGCACGTCCACCTGACGTGGTTGGCCGTGCGGCGGTGCGGCGTGCCCGCGGCGGTCGGTCTGGTCAGCGACGGCATCCAGCGCACCGCCCGCTACGCGGGCGCGCCCCAGAAGTACCATGCGACCGTCAGCCGGGCCTGGGTGGAGCTGGTAGGGCACCACGCGGCCGCATTCGGGGAGGGCGGGTTCGACGCGTTCTTCGACCGGAACCCCGCGCTGCTCGACAAGCGTCTGCTGACCCGCTTCTACCGCCCTTCGACGTTGGCCGGCCCGCAGGCGAAGAACGGCTGGGTCGAGCCCGACCTGGCCCCGTTCCCCGGGTAGGACGCGACCAGTGGGACCAGCGGGACCAGCAGGCTCAGCGGGATCAGCAGGACCGGCGGCGGAGGGGCGCGGCGGCCGGGACCAAGGCGGCAGGGCCGTACTCAGTGCCCCGTGAAGCTCCAGGAGCGGATGTCGCGGTAGCGGATCGGCCCCGGGCCACGGCCGTAGTTGCTGCCGACCAGGTGGAGGCGGTCGGTCGGCCAGGGGCGGCCGGTGAAGGCGGAGAGGCCGGCGGCGGCTTCCACGACGCTGCCGAGGTCGTCGCGGCGGGCGCGGGCGAGGGTCAAGTGGGGGCGCAGAGGGCGCTCCTCGAAGGCGATGCCGGACTCTCTGACCGCGGTACGCACGTCGGTGGCGAGGTCGTGCAGTGCCTCCAGTTCCCCGTCGATCCCGCTCCACAGCACTCGCTCGTCGAAGTGCCCGCCCCCGCGCAGCGCCAGCTCCACGGGGCGGCGGGAGGCCGCGAGGGCCTCCAGGGGTGCAAGGAGTGGGGGCACGGCCGCGACCGGGAGCTCGCCGAGGAACGCCAGGGTGATGTGCCAGTCCTCGATGCGGTTCCACCGCATCCGGGGATACGCGTCGTACGCGGGGCCGAGGGCCCGCGCCAGCTCGTCCTTGGCGTCGTCGGGCGGCGCGAGGGCGATGAACACGCGCACGGTCGCCGCCCGGGCGTCGTCGTCCGCGCGACGGTCCGTGTCGCTCGCGGGCAGCTCGGTCATCAGTCCGTTCCCTCCTGGCGGTGCCGCCGGCGCCGGGTGCGGTGCGCCGTGACCAGGTGAGGGTATGCGTCGTCGGGGCCGCGGCCGACGCCGGGGCGGGGAATGCGGCCGGGCGTCGGGGCGGGGAATGCGGCCGGGCGTCGGCCGCGGCCCGCGCCCGGCCGATGGGGGAGGCCCGGGCGCGCGGCAGCTCACCGGCGCCCGGGCTCCGGATCAGGACAGGTCGAACCGGTCCAGGTTCATCACCTTGTCCCACGCGGACACGAAGTCCTGGACGAACTTCTCCTTGGCGTCGTCGCTCGCGTAGACCTCGGCGACCGCGCGGAGTTCGCTGTTGGAACCGAAGACGAGGTCGGCGCGGGTGCCGGTCCACCGGACGTCGCCGGTGGCGGTGTCGCGGCCCTCGAAGGTGGTGGCGTCGTCGGAGGTGGCCTTCCAGGTCGTGCCCATGTCGAGCAGGTTGACGAAGAAGTCGTTCGTCAGGGCGCCGGGGGTGGAGGTCAGGACGCCGTGGGGGGACTGCTGGTGGTTGGCGCCCAGGACGCGGAGGCCGCCGACGAGGACGGTGAGCTCGGGGGCGCTGAGCGTGAGCAGGTTCGCCCGGTCGACGAGGAGGTACTCGGCGGGCAGGCGGCTGCCCTTGCCGAGGTAGTTGCGGAATCCGTCGGCGGCCGGCTCCAGCGCGGCGAAGGACTCCACGTCGGTCTGGTCCTGGGCGGCGTCCACCCGACCGGGCCGGAAGGGGACCTCGACGTCGAAGCCGGCGTCCCGCGCCGCACGCTCGACGCCCGCGGCGCCGGCGAGAACGATCAGGTCGGCGAGGGAGATCCGCCTTCCGTCGGTGCGGGCGCCGTTGAACGCCTCGCGGACGTCCTCCAGGGTGCGCAGGACCGTCGCCAGCTCGTCGGGGTCGTTGACCTCCCAGCCGCTCTGCGGCTGGAGGCGTACGCGGGCACCGTTGGCGCCGCCGCGCTTGTCGCTGCCGCGGAAGGAGGAGGCCGACGCCCAGGCGGTGGAGACCAGCTGGGAGACGGTGAGGCCCGAGGCGAGCACGTCGGCCTTCAGGGCGGCGATGTCGGCGGCGTCCACGAGGTCGTGGTCGACCTCGGGCAGCGGGTCCTGCCAGAGCAGTGCCTCGGACGGCACCTCCGGGCCGAGGTAGCGGGCCAGGGGGCCCATGTCGCGGTGGGTCAGCTTGAACCAGGCGCGGGCGAAGGCGTCCGCGAAGGCCGCCGGGTCCTCGTGGAAGCGGCGCGAGACCTGCTCGTACGCGGGGTCGAAACGGAGCGAGAGGTCGGTCGTCAGCATGGTCGGGGCGTGGCTCTTCGACGGGTCGTGGGCGTCGGGGACGGTGCCGGCGCCCGCGCCGTCCTTCGGCCGCCACTGGTGGGCGCCGGCGGGGCTCTTGAACAGCTCCCACTCGTGACCGAAGAGGATGTCGAAGAAGCTGTTGTCCCAGGCGGTGGGGGTGTCCGTCCAGATGCCTTCGAGGCCGCTGGTGATCGCGTCGCCGCCCTTGCCGGTGCCGAAGGAGTTGCTCCAGCCGAAGCCCTGGGCTTCGAGCGGGGCGGCCTCGGGGTCGGCGCCCACGCTTTCCGCCGGGCCGGCGCCGTGCGTCTTGCCGAAGGTGTGGCCGCCCGCGATGAGGGCCACGGTCTCCTCGTCGTTCATCGCCATGCGGTGGAACGTCTCGCGGATGTCGCGGGCCGCGGCGATCGGGTCCGGAGTGCCGTTCGGGCCTTCCGGGTTGACGTAGATGAGGCCCATCTGGACCGCGCCGAGCGGGTTCTCCAGTTCGCGGTCGCCGGTGTAGCGGGCGTCGCCGAGCCAGGTGGTCTCGGGGCCCCAGTAGACGTCCTCGTCGGGCTCCCACACGTCCGCGCGGCCGCCCGCGAAGCCGAAGGTCTCGAAGCCCATGGACTCCAGGGCCACGTTGCCGGCGAGGATCATGAGGTCGGCCCAGGAGATGTTCCGGCCGTACTTCTTCTTGACCGGCCACAGCAGGCGGCGCGCCTTGTCCAGGTTGCCGTTGTCCGGCCAGCTGTTGAGCGGCGCGAAGCGCTGCTGGCCCGCGCCGGCGCCACCGCGGCCGTCGCTGATGCGGTACGTGCCCGCGCTGTGCCAGGCCATGCGGATCATGAACGGGCCGTAGTGGCCGAAGTCGGCGGGCCACCAGTCCTGCGACGTCGTCAGGACCTCCGCGATGTCCCGCTTCACCGCGGGGAGGTCGAGGCTCTCGAACGCCCCCGCGTAATCGAACTCCTCGCCCAGCGGGTTGGCCACGGCGGGGTTCTTCGCGAGGATCTTCAGATTGAGCCGGTTGGGCCACCACTGGCTGTTGCCGCCGCCCTGGGTGGGATGGGGGGCTCGCTCGTGCGCGACCGGACAGCCGCCGCCCTCCGCCTTCGCGACGATCGCGTCGTGGTTCTCAGCGTTCTCAGACATGGGAATCCTTCCGGACCGGCCGCGGCCTCGTCGACGCGGGACCGGCCGTATGGGTGGGACCAGTGCCTTGGCCATCAACGAAACCGATCCTACGATGGACATAGTCCAAGTCAAGAACCACGCCAACTGCCCGGCCGAGGCTCGGCCGGCGCCCCGAGGTCCCGGTGAGCCGATCGACGAGCGGAAGAGGTGACCCGACGTGAACGACCTGCTGGAGCGACTGCGCGCACGGGGCTGGCGGATGACGTCCCAGCGGCGCGTCGTCGCGGAGGTCCTGGCCGGGGACCACGTACACCTCACGGCGGACGAGGTGCACGCGCGCGCGGTGGCGCGGCTGCCGGAGATCGCGCGGGCGACGGTCTACAACACGCTCGGCGAGCTCGTCTCGCTGGGCGAGGTCGTGGAACTCTCCACGGACGGGCGGGCGAAGCGCTACGACCCGAACGCGCACCGCCCCCACCAGCATCTGGTCTGCTCCGGCTGCGGAATCATCCGGGACGTCCACCCGGACGGCGACCCGCTGGCCGCCCTCCCGCCCGCCGAGCGCTTCGGCTTCGTCGTCTCGAAGGCCGACGTGACGTACCGCGGGCTGTGCCCGGACTGCTGCTGAGCGCTGTCCCTGAGCCCTGTTCGTGAGTGCTGTTCGTGAGTGCTGTTCCTGAGTACGGCGGTCGCGTACGGCACACGAGAGGAGCCCCTCCACCGGCGACCGGTGAAGGGGCTCCTCTCGTACGCCGTATCCGGCGGTGACTACTTCAGGACCGACAGGGCGGCGTCGTAGTTCGGCTCGTCGGCGATCTCGCCCACCAGCTCCGAGTGCAGGACGTTGTCGTTCTCGTCGAGGACGACGACGGCGCGGGCGGTCAGACCGGCCAGCGGCCCGTCCGCGATGTCCACGCCGTAGTTGGTGTGGAACTCGCGGCCGCGGAGCGTCGAGAGGTTCTTCACGTTCTCGAGGCCCTCGGCGCCGCAGAAGCGGGCCTGGGCGAAGGGCAGGTCGGCGGAGATGCAGAGCACCACCGTGTTGTCGAGCTCGGCGACCTTCTCGTTGAACGCGCGGACCGAGGAGGCGCACGTCGGGGTGTCGACGCTCGGGAAGATGTTGAGGACCTTGCGCAGCCCGGCGTAGTCCTTCAGCGACTTGTCCGCCAGTCCCTCGGCGACGAGCGTGAAGTCGGGGGCGCTGCCACCGGGGAGCGGCAGCGCGCCGCCGACCTGTACGGGGCTGCCCTTCAGCGTGACCTGGGCCATGAGGATCTCCTTCGGACGATGTAAGCGGCAACGGAGGGAATCGTACGGCGTGCGGACCTGCGGAAACGAAACGGGCGCCGCCGAGGGAGCGTCGACCGGGTGGCGTATCCCCGTCGCGGAGGGCGCGCCGCAGAACGCCCGAGCCTTGACCCTTCGTTAATTCACTCCTTAAATCATACAGGCGATGAAGTGGCTCGACCCGTCCCCCCACACCCCCCGGAAGAGAGAGTCATGCCCTCCTCCCGCTCACGGCTACGCCCCCTGTCCTCCGCCGTCACGGCCCTGACCCTCGCCCTGACGGTGGCGGCGCTCGCTCCCGCCGCATCCGCCCGCCCCGCCCCGGCCGCCGACCCAGCGCCCGCCCCCGCGGCCAAGCCGGGCGCCGTCACCTTCTCCGACGACTTCGACGGCCCGGCCGGCTCAGCCGTCGACGGCACGCGGTGGCAGCTGGAGACCGGCGACAACGTCAACAACCACGAACGGCAGTACTACACCGCGGGCACGGGCAACGCCGCCCTCGACGGCCAGGGGCACCTGGTGATCACCGCCCGCAAGGACAACCCCGGCAACTACCAGTGCTGGTACGGAACGTGCGAGTACACCTCGGCCCGCCTGAACACCTCCGGGCGGTTCAGCACACGGTACGGGCACATCGAGGCCCGCATGAAGGTGCCGCGCGGTCAGGGCATGTGGCCGGCGTTCTGGATGCTCGGCGACGACCTCCCGCAGGTCGGCTGGCCGAACTCGGGCGAGATCGACGTCATGGAGAACATCGGCTCCGAACCGGCCACCGTCCACGGCACCCTCCACGGCCCCGGATACTCCGGCACCGACGCCATCGGCGCCCCCTACACCCTGCCCGGCGGCCGGGCATTCGCCGACGCCTTCCACACCTTCGCCGTCGACTGGTCGCCGGGCCGGATCACCTGGTCCGTCGACGGAACCGTCTACCAGACCCGCACACCCGCCGACCTCGGCGCGCACACCTGGGTCTTCGACAAGCCCTTCTTCCTCGTTCTCAACCTCGCGGTCGGCGGCGACTGGCCCGGCGACCCCGACGCCTCGACCGCCTTCCCCCAGGAGCTCGTCGTCGACCGCGTCCGCGTCACCACCGCCGACGCCCCCACCACCTCCGGCCCCATCACCGGCATCGGCGGCGCGTGCGTCGACGTCGCCGGCGCGAAGACCGCCAACGGCACCCCCATCCAGCTGTACCGCTGCAACGGCACCGCCGCCCAGCGGTGGACCCTCGCGGCCGACGGCACCATCCGCGCACTCGGCAAATGCCTCGACGTCACCTCCGCCGGCACCGCCGAGGGCACCCCCGTCCAGCTCTGGGACTGCAACGGCACCGAAGCCCAGCGCTGGACCGCCAACTCCGTCCGCGAGATCGTCAACCCCCGCTCCGACAAGTGCCTCGCCCCCGCCCGCAGAAGCTCCGCCGACGGCACTCGGCTCCGGATCTGCACCTGCACCGGCACCCCCAACCAGAAGTGGACGGTGACACGATGACCGGCTGACATCCGCTCGCCGCTCGCCGCTCGCCGCTCGCCGCTCGCTGCTCTGCCGCTTCGCGACTCTGCCGCGGGCGCTCGGCGCCAGGGGCCGTACGCCGCCGCGCATCCTGGGTTCGACGATCTCCAGGGTGTGCAGCCCGTGAGCCTCCGCGCCCTCGGCGGGGACGCCCGGCACGACCGCCACGCCGAGCCCGTGGGCCGCGAGTCGCGTGAGGAACGACGGGGCGGCGGCCTCGAAGGCGATACGGGGCTGGAAACCCCGCACGGGCGCACGCGCGGGCATCAAGGCGGCCATCGACGCCGAACGCCGGGACCGTCACGTTCTTCCGGGCGGGCCTCGGCGGCGTCGAACTCCGTGCCGACGACGTCGACTGGAGCTTCGGCAGCGGGAGGCCCCTGTGCGGCGCCGCGCAGGACCTGCTCCTGCTGGCATACGGAAGGCGGCTCCCGCCGGGGCGCCTGCGCGGGGAGCCTGGCGACCGGGCTGAGCGGCCGGAGTCAGGGCCGGGAGGTCGTACGGCCCGCGCCGAAGCGGGACGGCGGGAGGCCGAACGCGCGGGTGAAGGCGGCGGTGAAGGCGGCGGGAGAGGCATAGCCGAGGCGTCCGGCGACATCGGTCACCGAGGCGGTACGGAGGAGGGGGACGGCGGCCAGGAGCCGTGCGCGCGCCCGCCAGACGGCCGGGCTCTCACCGGTCTCCGTACGGAAGCGCCGGGTGAAGGCCCGCTCGCTCAGGGCCGTACGGGCGGCCCAGTCGGTGTTGGTGACACCGGCGTCCGGGGCGCCGAGGTACTCACGGCACAAGGCGGCGAGGTCGCCGGAGGCGGGGATGTCGACGTGGAAGGGCAGCGGGGCGCGCGCGGCGATCTCGTGCAGGAGCAGCGTGGCGAGCGCGCCCTCCCGCCCCGCGAGGCTGTAGTCGGCGGTGAGGTCGGCCGCGGAGAGCAGGAGTTCGCGCAGCAGCGGAGGTACGTCCACGACCGTGCAGCGGGCCGGCCACCACGGAACGGCGCCGGGTTCCACGTACAGACTGCGCGTGCTCACGCCGAGCATCCGCACCCGGTGTCGGGTCGCGGCCGGAATCAGCACGGCCCGCTCGGGCGGGACGGTCCACGTGCCGTCGGCGGTGTCGACGACCATCACGCCGGTCGCGCCGTACAGGAACTGCGCGCGCCGGTGCTCGTGCCATTCGAGGACGTGCCCGTCCGGGTAGTCGGTGCCGATGGGCAGGACGGCCCGGTCGACATGATCGACGTCGTCCAGCGGGATGTTCTTCACCGGGCCACCGTAGTGGCCGAGACGCGAAGGAAGACCGCCGACCTTCGCATGCGGGCACGTACGCCCACCTGGTGGGCTGGACCCCATGAACATCGACATGGTGATGCTGGTGGCGATCGGGCTCCTCACCGGGGCGACGACCGTGCTGTTCGGGTTCGGCGGCGGCTTCGTCGCCGTCCCGGTCGTGGTGTGGGCGGACGCCGCCCTCGGCACGGACGCGATCCGCGTCGCCACCGCCACCTCCGCCCTCGTGATGCTCGTCAACGCCGCCTTCGCGACCGCCGTCACCCCCCGGCGCGACCTCCTCGCCCTGCGCGGGACCGGCCCCCTCCTCCCCCTCCTCGCGACCGGCGCGATCCTCGGCGCCGCCGCCGCCCGCTTCGCCCCACCGACCCTCGCCCGCTGGGCCTTCGTCGCCTACATCGCCCTCACGGCCCTGGACCTGCTCCTCCGCCCCGGCTTCCTCCGGAACGGACCTGTCGACGCCGACGCCGACGTCGACGGCGGACGGGCCACCGGCCCCCACGGCTCAGTCGGTGCCCCGGCACGTCCGGCCAAGGCGGACACCAGCCGACCGCTCCCCGCCGCCACCGGCCTCCCCATCGGCGCCGTCGCCGCCTTCCTCGGCGTGGGCGGCAGCGTCATGACCGTCCCCGCGATGCGCCGCGCCGGCCACACCATGCGACGAGCGACGGCGCTCGCCAACCCCCTCACCCTCGCCATCGCCCTCCCGGCCGCCCTCGTCTCCCTCGCCGGCTCCCCACCCCTCGACACCACGGCGCCCCACCCCGACCTCGTGGGCCTCGTCGACCCCTACGCCGCCGCGGCCCTGCTCCTCGGCGCCCTCCCCGTCATCGCCCTCCTCCGCCGCCGCCCACCCCGCATCCCCGACCGCACCCACGCCTGGTCCTACATCGGCCTGCTCACCACCGTCGCCCTCGCCATGCTCCTGTCGGACCCGTCGTCGCACACGAGCCTCACGGGCTGAGTGCGCCCGGCCGGGGTGGTGGCGGTGGGGTTGTGGTCGACGGAACTGCACGTCAGGGGCGTTGTCAGTGCTGTGGGCAAGGATGATCGGTATGACGATGACTTCCGCCGTTGAGGCGTGCTCCAGCCTGCCCGGTCTGTCCAGCCGTGAAGAGTACGAGGCTGCCGTCGGGCGGTTGAGGGAGGCGTCGGGTACGTACTTCGGGGCGGGGTACAGCGTGATGGACGACGCGACGTACGACCGGCTGATGGTGGCGGTGAGGGAGTGGGAGGCGGGGAATCCGGAGGGGGTGGTCGAGGCGTCGCCGACGGGGCGGGTGGCGGATGGGGCGGCGCCTGTCGGGGATGTCGTGCACACCGCGCGGCTGCTGAGCCTGGACAACGTGTTCACGCCGGGGGAACTGGAGGCGTGGGGGGCCTCGTTGCGGCGGCGGCTCGGGCAGGAGCCGGTGGGAGGGTTCACCGTCGAGCCGAAGATGGACGGGGCGGCCGTCGCCGCGCGGTACCGGGACGGGCGGCTGGTGCAGATCATCACGCGCGGCGACGGCACGCAGGGGGAGGACGTCAGCCATGTGATCGGCACGATCGAGGGTCTGCCCGAGCGGTTGCCGGTGCCGGTGACGTTCGAGGCGCGGGGCGAGGTTCTGTTCACGCAGGAGCAGTTCGAGGCCGCGAACGAGGTGCGCACCGCGCATGGGGCCGCGGTGTTCGCCAATCCGCGCAACGGTGCGGCGGGCACGCTGAGGGCGAAGGACCGGCCGTACCGGCTGGCCATGACGTTCTGGGCGTACGGCGCGGTGGAGCTGGACGGCGGGGCGTTCCCGCCCGTCGGGGCCACCCATGCCGAGACGCTGGCAGCGGTGGAGGAGGCGGGGGTCCGGACGACGGCCGCGACCCCGGCGGGACTGCACGTGGTGGCCACGCTGGAGGAGGCGCGCCGGAAGGTCGACGCCATCGCCGCGATGCGGACCGCCCTGCCGTTCGGCATCGACGGCGTCGTCATCAAGGCCGACAGCGCGGCCGAACAGGCGGCGGTGGGGGTCGGCAGCCGCTTCCCCTACTGGGCCATCGCCTACAAGCTCCCGGCCGTCGAGCGGCAGACCGTACTGCTGGACGTGATCTGGGAAGTCGGCCGTACGGGCGTCCTCGCGCCCACCGCGATACTCGCCCCCGTCGAGCTCGACGGCTCCACCGTCACCCGCGCCACCCTGCACAACCCCGCCGACATCCTCCGGCGCGACCTCCACCTCGGCGACACGGTGACGGTCCACAAGGCCGGCGACATCATCCCGCGCGTCCAGGCCGCCGTGGTCGAGCTGCGCCCCGAGGGCGCCGTGCCGGTCCCGCTGCCGCAGGAGTGCCCGCACTGCGGTGGGGAGATCGACCGGAGTCAGGAGCGGTGGCGCTGTGGGAAGGGCACCGCGTGTGCGCTCGCGCCGCTGATCGAGTACGCCGCCGGGCGCGACATCCTGGACATCGACGGCCTGGGCAGGAAGTACGTCGACGCGCTGGTCGCCGGGGGTGAAGTACGGGACGTCGCCGATCTGTTCGCGCTCGGCGAGGAGCAGCTCGCGGCCGCCGCCGGCAGTGCCAAGCGGGGCGCGAAGCTGGCCGAGCAGATGCGGCTCGCCGCCGGACGGCCGCTCAGCCGGGTCTTCTGCGCGCTGGGGATACCGGGCACGGGACGCAGCATGTCCCGGCGGATCGCCGCGCACTTCGGCACGATGGACGCCATCCGCGGGGCGGACGCGGACGCGCTCCAGGAGGTGGAGGGCATCGGTCCGGAGAAGGCGCCGGTCATCGTCGAGCAGGTCGCCGCGCTCGCCCCGGTCATCGACAAGTTGATCGCCGCGGGTGTCAACATGACCGAGCCGCGGCCGGAGAGCTCGGAGGAGCCGGCGGATGGGCCGCTGACGGGCCGGACCGTCGTGGTGACGGGGAAGATGACCGGTCCGCTCGACGGATGGGGACGTTCCGAGATGGGCGCGCTGATCGAGAAGGCGGGTGGGCGCGTGGGTGGCAGCGTCAACTCCAGGACGACGTACCTGGTCGCCGCGCCGTCGGCGAACGGCAAGCCGAGTTCGAAGGCGGTCAAGGCCGGGGAGCTCGGTGTCGAGGTCCTCAGCCCGGAGGCGTTCGCCGTGCTGGTGGACGCCTACCTGGACTGAACCCGGCGGGCTGGGGTGTGCTTCACCTGGCGGGGGAGGGGGCTCCTGTCGTGGCGCGCGCCGCCTGGAGCAGGGCCGCGATCGCGGTGAAGCCGCGGCGTTCCGCGTGCCGGAGGGGCGGGACGCCGTCGGTGTCCGCGAGGTCGGGGTCGGCGCCGGCGGCCAGGAGGAGTTCGACGACCTCCTGGTGGGGCCGGCCGCCGTCGCCGAGGATGACGGCCTCCAGGAGTGCCGTCCAGCCGAGGTCGTTGACGTGGTCGACGTCGAGGGTGGTTTCCCGGAGCACGGCGCGGACGTACGCGACGTGGCCGCGCTCGCTCGCGGGGATCAGCGAGATCCCGCCGAAGCGGTTGCGCAGCGTCAGGTCGGGGCCCGCGGGCAGCAGGACGCGCATCATCTCCACGTTGCCGGTGACGCCGGTGACGAGCCAGGGGCTGTCGTGGCGGCGGTCCTGGGCGTCGGGGTCGGCTCCGGCCGCGACCAGGACGCGGGCGGTCTCGACGTGGCTGCCGAGAGCGGCCAGCAGGAGAGGGGAGCGCAGCTCCTCGTCGCGGGCCTCCACGGAGGCTCCGGCGTGCAGGGCGGCGCGGACCTCGTGGGCGTCACCCCGGCGGGCGGCCGCCAGCAGGCGGCGGTTGAGCTCGCGCATCTCGGTCCTCCAGGTCCGTACGAGAGGGCCGGCGGCACCCGTACGGGGGGACGGGTGGCGCCGGTGTCAGGGGGTTTAAT
>NZ_JBHWAQ010000038.1:18946-67131 GCF_042743475.1 Streptomyces sp. NPDC059534 | reverse complement strand
ACCCCCCCCCCCACCCCCCCGTCGCCGGGGGCCGCTCCGCGGGCCCCCCCACCACACCCCCGGGGGCGGGGGGCCCCCCCCCCCCGGCCCCCCCCCCCCCGTCCGAGGTACCGGGGACCGTCAGGCGACGATCAGGTAGATGCCGTACGCCACGGCCGCCAGGCACAGGCCGAAGCAGGCGTAGGCGCCGGTGCGGGCCAGAGCGGCGGAGCCGCCCTGGGCGGCGGCCTGCTCCTGCTTGGAGAGGCCGATGACGCCGAGGGTGAAGAGGCCCACCAGGGCGACGGTCGCCACGAGGCTGACTCCGAAGACGGAGCCGAGAGCTGCCCAGTCGATCTTCATGTCGTTGTGTTCCTTACACCGCTGCGGCGGGGGCCGGGGGAGCGGCCGGGTCGCTGGGAGCCGGCGCCGGGATGGTGGTCTTGAGGTCCTCGTCCGCGACGGCGGCGACGGAGCCGGCCGGCGGCGGGGTGACGGCGGCGATCGCCGTGGTCACCACACCCGCGGGTTCGGCGTCGTCGAGGTCGTCGGCGGTGACGTTGTGCTGGTCGACCGGCTTGCGGCGGGACAGCGTCCAGATGACGGCCGAGCCGGCGACCAGCAGGACCGCGACGGCGGCGATGCCCCAGGGGCCCTGCTGGGTGAGGAACTCTGCGCCGGCGCCGACCAGGCCCGCGGCGGGCAGGGTCAGGCCCCAGGCGACGAACATCCGGGTCGCGGTCGACCAGCGGACGACACCGCCCTTGCGGCCGAGACCTGCGCCCATCACGGCACCCGAGCAGGACTGGGTGGTGGAGAGGGAGAAGCCGAGGTGCGAGGAGGCCAGGATGACCGTCGCGGCGCTGGTCTGGGCGGCGAAGCCCTGCTGCGGCCGGAGGTCGGTGAGGCCCTTGCCCATGGTGCGGATGATGCGCCAGCCGCCGAGGTAGGTGCCGAGCGCGATGGCGACACCGGCGGAGACGATGACCCACAGCGGAGGGTTCGAGCCGGGGCTGACGACGCCCTGCGTGACCAGGGCGAGGGTGATGATGCCCATCGTCTTCTGGGCGTCGTTGGTGCCGTGGGCGAGGGAGACGAGACCGGCGGAGGCGATCTGGCCGACCCGGTAGCCCTTGGCGGTGTGCTTCTCGTCGGTCTTGGCGCCGATCTTGTACGTCAGCCGGGTGGCCAGCATCGCGGCGAGGCCGGCGACGATCGGCGCGGCGACGGCCGGGATCAGGACCTTGGTGACGATGGTCGGGGCGTTCACGGCCGACCAGCCGGCCGACATGACCGCGGCGCCGATGAGACCGCCGAAGAGGGCGTGGGAGGAGCTGGACGGCAGGCCCAGGAGCCAGGTCAGCAGGTTCCACAGGATGGCGCCCACGAGCGCCGCGAAGATCACTTCTGTACGAATGCCCTCTTCGTTGATGATCCCGCCGGAGATCGTCTTGGCGACCTCCACGGACAGGAACGCTCCGACGAGGTTCAGCACGGCGGACATGGCCACCGCCGTCTTGGGCTTGAGTGCACCGGTCGAGATGGTCGTGGCCATCGCGTTGGCGGTGTCGTGGAAACCGTTCGTGAAATCGAACACGAGAGCTGTCACGACCACAATGGCGAGCAGCAGCGTGATGTGTTCCATTTACCCAGGCAATCGTTTGACGTCAGTGGCTCGTCGAACGTAAGCAACCTGGGTGAACGGAAGATGAACTGGGGCGGGCGGCGTGGTGTCCCTATCCGGTGTCAAGAGATTCCGCTTAGCCCTCGGACGGGGCGGCTGTCCACGATGCGGTCACCCCGCAACCCCGGGTAATCCGGGGCGTCCCCGGGCACATGCGACCTGCCCGGGTTCCTCCCCCGCCACCCCGTTCCGCTCCCTGGACCGGACCATCCGACCGGGGGACCCAGCGGAGGAGACCCATGTCACTCCCCAGGGGGGTCCACCGGACCCGGACGCGCTCCGCCGGACCCGTATGACGAACCCCGTCGGCTGCCCCCCGCCCGGGTCCGTCCGGTGGCAGCCCCTCCGCACCCTGCCGACACTGGGAACGTGCGCCCGGCTACAGCGACGGCAGTGGCCGTCACCACTCTGATCGGTGTCGGCGCGGCCGCGGTAGCGGCCGGCCGGTACGCCAGCGACGTCGCCCTCAGGGCGCCGTCCGGACATCCCCTCCCCGGGGATCCCCGGCTGACCGTGCACGCCACGGGCCCCGAACGGATCACCCTCACCCGCAGCCTCGCCTCGCTGCGCCCCGGCACGTACGGCGTGGAGGCCCCCAACCTGCACGCCGTCGTCGGCCCCGTCCTCGACCACGTCCCGCACACCGCCGACACCGTCGTCCGGCGCCTGGAGCGCGTCGAGCTCGGCACCCTCGGGCCCGGCTTCCGCGTCCGCCTCACCCCCCAGCTGCACCGCGGCACCCCGGCCACCGCTCTCGGCCTCGCCCACGAGGACGTCGAGATCCCCGGCGAACTCGGCCCCCTCCCCGCCTGGCTCGTGCCCGGCCCGCGCAGCACCTGGGTGATCGCCCTGCACGGCCTCGGCACCACCCGCGAGCACCCGCTGAACGTCGTCCCCTTCTACAACCGGCGCAAGATCCCGGTCCTCGTCCCCGCCTACCGCGGCGACGAAGGGGCGCCCCGCTCCCCGGAGGGCCTCGCGCACCTCGGCGACTCCGAGTGGCGGGACGTCGACGCCGCCATCCGCTACGCCGTCCGCCGCGGCGCCTCCCAGGTCGTCCTGCACGGCTGGGGGACCGGCGCCTCGATGGCCCTGCGGGCCGCCGCCGAGTCCGGGGTGCGCGACCGGATCCGCGGCCTCGTCCTCGACTCCCCGGTCCTCGACTGGGAGGCCACCCTGCGCAACCTCGCCGCGGCCCGCCACGTCCCCGGACCGCTGCTCCCGCTCGCCGTCCGCGCCGCCCTGGGCAGGACCGGTCCGCACGGCGACCACCTCAGGGACGCCTCGGCGCCGGACGCCCTGCGGGTCCCGGTCCTGCTCCTGCACGGCCCCGACGACACCATCGCCCCCTGGGAGCCGTCGGTCGAACTCGCCGCCCGCCGACCCGACCTGGTCAGCCTGCAGACCGTCCGGCAGGCCCCGCACGCGGCGATGTGGAACGCCGACCCGGTCCGCTACGAGGAGTCCCTGCGCCGCTTCCTCACCCCGCTGCTCTGACCCCGTCCGGCGAAGGCCCCCCCCCGCGAAGGGCCCTGCGAGGGCCCCGCGAAGGCTCCCGTCAAGGCCCCCGGGAAGGGCCCCGTCAAGGGCCCCGGGAGCCGGTGCCGGTACCGCCCCGAGGAGGCGTTCCGGCGGCAGTTGTGACGGGGCTGCGGATTCCGATTGGGCTTTCGGGCCGTCAGCGGGAAGACTGCCCCCGTGACGTCTCGAAAGCCCGATGAACCATTGGCGCGCAACTCCAGACTCCGACTCGTCCGCCCGCGGGCGCTGGCCACCGCCCGACGGGCCGTGACGACCCGGCGCACCCGGCCGGCGCCGCGGCCGCCCGAGGGCACTCCGCCCCGCGCGGAACTCGCCCGACAGGCCCGGCAGGTCCTCGCCGACGCCGTACGGATCGCCCGCTGGGCCGCCGCCGAGCACGGCGCCGAGACCGCCCCCCGCACCGGCGCGGCCACGGAACGGGCCGCCGCCGCACTGGACCTGACCCCCGGCCAGGTCGGCGCCGGCTGGGACCGCGCCCGGCTCGCCGGCCTCGTCGAACTGCACGGCGACACCGCCCGCCCCGGCTGGCGGCTGCACGCCTGGGACCGCGACGACTCCGCCGTGCTACGGGGCTGGGTCGCCCTCTTCGACGCCTGGTCCCTGGTGCACCCGGCCCCCGAGGGCGTCGCGCCGGGCGCCGTCGCCGAGGTCGTCGAGGCCGTCCCGCAGGTCCTCTCGCTGCTCCAGCTCTCCCAGGGCCCCGTCCCCGTCCCGGCCCTCCTCGACCTCCTCGTCCAGCGTGTCGAGGAGCTCCGCGAGGAGCGCTGCGAGGTGCCCGTGGCCGAACACGCGCCGGAGCCGGCGGACGACCCCGGCACCGACGGGCTCCCCGCCCTCCTGGACTGGGCGCTCGAAGGACTGGCCGCCGTCGGCGCGCTCACCCTGGACCCCGGCGCCCCGGAGCGCCACGCCACCCTGACCCCGCTGGGCAACTGGGCGGTCTGGGTCAAGCTGGAGCAGATCTGCGTCGCCGCGCAGAGCCCGGCCGGCAACATCGAGCAGTCCGCGGAGGACATGCTCCGCGGCTGCGCCCGGCTCACCCCCGGCCCGGCCCGCGACGAGTACCGCGCCTGGCTCGCGGCCCGCACCCTCTCCAGCGCGGTGACCGAGCTCCTCGCGGTCGCCCGCGGCGAGGACGCCCTGCTGCGCGGCCTCGCCTTCGAGGCGCTCCGCGTCGTCGGAGCCCCCGCCGAGGCCGAGGTCAGGGCCACCGTCGCCGAGCCCTCGCTGCGCCCCTACGCGCTGCTCTGGCTCGCCGAGTACGACGGTGCCGACCCGGACGACGCCCAGGAGGTCCTCACCCGCGAGGAGGCGACCTGGCTCTGGGTGGACACCGCGGCCGCCGTCGCCGACCACGGCGAGAGCGCGCTGCTCGTCCGCCACCTCGACTCCGCGGTGCAGGGCACGGTCCCCGCGCTGCTCGACGAGGTCCGGGCCGTCGGCCACCCGCGTACCGTCCAGGTGCTCGTCGCGCTCGCCGCCGCCCACCCGGACCCGGCGCTGGCCAAGGCGGTCCGCCGGGCCGCCTTCCAGGTCCACACCGGGGGAGCGTGACGGCGGGAGCTCAGTCCGCGGCGCCGGGGGTGTACGTCCCGAAGCTCCAGATGTTTCCCTCGGCGTCCCGGGCCGTGTAGTCCCGGGAGCCGTACTCCTGGTCCGTGGGCGGCAGCACGATCTCGACGCCGTGGGCGACCGCGCGCGCGTGGTGCTCGTCCACGTCGTCCACGTGCACGAAGACCCCCACCGGGCCCGCGCCGGCCATCAGCTTGTCGAACTCGCTGCCGGTGCCCTTGCTGCCCAGCATCACCATGCCGTTGCCGAACGACAGCTCGGCGTGCGCGATCCGGCCGTCCTCGGCCTCGTACACGGCCGTCGCCGTGAAGCCGAATCCCTCCGTGAGCTGTCTGATCGCCGCCTTCGCGTCCTGGTACGTCAGCGTCGGGCAGACGTGCGGTGCCTCGGTCATCCCGTCACTTCCCTTCCGTGCAGCCGAATGTGACCTGGGTCTCAGTCTGGCAGCCCCCACTGACAACTCAGCGGAAGGTGTTGCACCGGGCCATGTCGCCCGTCCTGTAGCCCTGGTAGAACCACTGCTGCCGCTGCGCCGCCGAACCGTGCGTCCAGTTCTCCGGCGTCACCCGGCCCTGGAACCTCTCCTGGATCCGGTCGTCGCCCACCGCGGCCGCCGCGTCCAGCCCGTCCCGGATGTCGTCGTCGGTGAGCCGGGTCAGCAGCGGCCGGCCCGTCCTGTCGTCGGGGGTGGTCGTCGCGTGGTGCGCCCACACCCCGGCGTAGCAGTCCGCCTGGAGCTCGACCCGGACGGCGTTCGAGTTCGCGCCGGTCCGTCCGTCCTGGGCGCGGCTCAGGGTCCCCATCAGGTTCTGGACGTGGTGGCCGTACTCGTGCGCCACCACGTACGCCTGGGCGAAGGGTCCGCCGCTCGCCCCGAACTTCGTGCGCAGCTCGTCGAAGAAGTCGAGGTCCAGGTAGACCTGCCGGTCGCCGGGGCAGTAGAAGGGGCCGACCGCCGAGGTCGCGGAGCCGCAGGCGGTCGGGACCCGCCGGCTGAACACGACGGTGGCGGCGTTCCCGTAGGTGCCGCCGCGGCGCGCGTACTCGGTCCGCCAGTAGTCCTGGACGCTGTTGACGACGGCGACGATCCGGCAGTCCTCGCGGGTGTTGGCGTCCGAGCCCTTCCGGCAGCTCTGGTCCACCTGGGCCGCCGACGAGGAGGTCGCGACCGGCTCGTCACCGCCGCCGGAGAGTCCGAGCTGGTCGGGCCCGACGCCGAAGAGCACCCCGAGGACCAGGGCGATGAGGCCGATGATGCCGCCGCCGACGGTCGCCCTGCCGCCGGGGATGCGGCTGTTCCGGACGTCCCGTACCTCCGAGGTGTCCAGGTCGGCGTCGTCGTCGAACTGCACGGTCCACCACCCTCCGCGTCACTGCCGCGGCAGTGGCCGCCGCCCTTCGCCGAGTATCGGGCGATCTGTGACCTTCCGCCCCTTTTGTGAATCATCGGCAGAAATGTGAGAAAGCTCCGATCGGGCCCCCGTGCCCCGCATGGCCGAAAACCAGTTGCAGGAGCCCGTTAGACTGGCCGCATGGCCATTCTCCCTTGGGTGCATTAGCGGCGTCGAAGCCCGCCACCAGCCGTCCTTCCGCCGTTTCCCATCGCCCTGGAGTCTGTCCGTGATCACCGCTACCGGCATCGAGCTGCGCGCCGGCGCCCGCGTCCTCATCGAATCCGCTTCCTTCCGCATCGCCAAGGGCGACCGCATCGGCCTCGTCGGCCGCAACGGAGCGGGCAAGACCACCCTCACCAAGTGCCTCGCGGGCGAGGGCCAGCCGGCCGCCGGCGCCATCGCCCGCTCCGGCGAGGTCGGCTACCTCCCGCAGGACCCGCGCACCGGCGACCTCGACGTCCTGGCCCGCGACCGCATCCTCTCGGCCCGCGGCCTCGACACCCTCCTCAAGAAGATGCGGGCGAACGAGGAGCGCATCGCGACCGGCAGCGGGGGCACCCGCGACAAGGCGATGCGGCAGTACGAGCGCCAGGAGACCGAGTTCCTCACCAAGGGCGGATACGGGGCCGAGGCCGAGGCGTCCACCATCGCCGCCGCCCTCGGTCTGCCCGACCGGGTCATGGGCCAGCCACTGCACACCCTCTCCGGTGGTCAGCGCCGCCGCGTCGAGCTCGCCCGGATCCTCTTCTCGGACGCCGACACCCTGCTCCTCGACGAGCCGACCAACCACCTCGACGCCGACTCCATCATCTGGCTCCGCGACTACCTGAAGACCTATCGCGGCGGGTTCATCGTCATCTCCCACGACGTCGACCTCGTCGAGACCGTGGTGAACAAGGTCTTCTACCTGGACGCCAACCGCTCCACCATCGACGTCTACAACATGGGCTGGAAGCTCTACCAGCAGCAGCGCGAGGCCGACGAGAAGCGCCGCAAGCGCGAGCGGCAGAACGCCGAGAAGAAGGCCGCCGCCCTCAACTCGCAGGCCGACAAGATGCGCGCCAAGGCCACCAAGACCGTCGCCGCGCAGAACATGGCCAAGCGCGCCGAGCGGCTGCTCTCCGGCCTGGAGGCCGTCCGTGCCTCCGACAAGGTCGCCAAGCTCCGCTTCCCGGACCCGGCGCCCTGCGGCAAGACCCCGCTGACCGCCGAGGGGCTCTCCAAGTCGTACGGCTCGCTGGAGATCTTCACCGACGTGGACCTCGCCATCGACAAGGGCTCGCGCGTCGTCATCCTCGGCCTCAACGGCGCGGGCAAGACGACCCTGCTGCGCCTCCTCGGCGGCGTGGAGCGGCCCGACACGGGCGAGGTCACCCCCGGCCACGGCCTGAAGCTCGGCTACTACGCCCAGGAGCACGAGACGCTCGACCCCGAGCGGACCGTCCTGGAGAACATGCGCTCGGCCGCGCCCGACCTCGACCTCGTCGACGTGCGCAAGACGCTCGGCTCCTTCCTCTTCTCCGGCGACGACGTCGACAAGCCGGCCGGCGTGCTCTCCGGCGGCGAGAAGACCCGGCTCGCGCTCGCGACCCTGGTCGTCTCCTCGGCGAACGTGCTGCTCCTCGACGAGCCGACCAACAACCTGGACCCGGCCAGCCGCGAGGAGATCCTCGGCGCCCTGCGGACGTACAAGGGTGCCGTCGTCCTCGTCACCCACGACGAGGGTGCCGTGGAGGCGCTCGACCCGGAGCGGATCATCCTGCTCCCGGACGGCGTCGAGGACCTGTGGGGCGCGGACTACGCGGACCTGGTGTCCCTGGCCTGACCCGGCGCTCGGCCCCGGATGCGCCCGAAGGGGACCGTCCGGAGCCCGGAGTGATCATGCGGGGCTGGATCATTCGGCTCATCGGTGATCCTTCATCTGAGTGAGGGTGTCTGGTACATCCCGGCGCGGTGCTCTGCCGAATCCTTCCGGCAGACCCGCGCCGTACGTGTGTTCCCCTGTCGTCGCTGACCTGGTACTTCCCGTGCCGACCGGTACGGATGTGCCGTTCCATCGGTGCGGAATAGCAGATTCCGTCTGTGATGACGCCGTACTCCTCCGCAAACCCGGCGGCACGGACCTTGTCGAATGGGTGGCCAGGACGCCGGGGAGGGGTGATCATGAGAAGTCCAGAGCGCACTTCCCATGAGGAGGCACGGGTGGCCGAGACTCTGAAGAAGGGCAGCCGGGTGACCGGCGCCGCGCGCGACAAGCTCGCGGCAGACCTGAAGAAGAAGTACGACTCCGGTGCGAGCATCCGGGCGTTGGCCGAGGAAACCGGCCGCTCCTACGGGTTCGTCCACCGGATGCTCAGCGAGTCCGGAGTCACGCTGCGTGGACGCGGCGGAGCGACACGGGGCAAGAAAGCCGCCTCGGTCTGACATCGGGGCGGCTCGACCGGGCCACCGGGTCTCTCGGTGGCCACCCGGTCGGTCCTGCGGCCGGCCAGGTGGTTACTGTGCAGTCACTTAGCATTTCGCATGCAGTGCTGCACCGGAACCGGAGGCGCCCCCATGACTACGCTCGAAGACTCTGAGCCCGTATTCGACAAGGACGGTGTACGGCTCACCGTCGAAGACGCCGTTGCCACGGTGACCCTGACCAACCCGGCGAAGCGCAACGCTCAGTCTCCCGCTCTGTGGCGGGCGTTGACGGAAGCCGGCCGGTCACTGCCGGGCAGCGTGCGGGTCGTCGTCCTGCGCGGTGAGGGCAAGTCCTTCTCCGCCGGGCTCGACCGGCAGGCGTTCAGCCCCGAGGGCTTCGACGGAGAGCCGTCCTTCCTCGATCTCGCGCGCGGTTCCGACGAGAACCTCGACGCGGTCATCGCCGAGTACCAGGAGGCGTTCACCTGGTGGCGCCGCAGCGACCTCGTGTCGATCGCGGCCGTCCAGGGCCACGCCATCGGCGCGGGCTTCCAGCTCGCCCTCGCCTGCGACCTGCGGGTCGTCGCCGAGGACGTGCAGTTCGCCATGCGCGAGACCAGCCTGGGCCTCGTCCCGGACCTCACCGGCACGCACCCGCTCGTCTCGCTCGTCGGCTACGCCCGCGCGCTCGAGATCTGCGCCACCGGCCGCTTCGTCCACGCCGAGGAGGCCGAGCGCATCGGCCTCGCCAACCTCTCCGTGCCCGCGGACGAGCTCGACGCGGCCGTACGGGACCTCGCCGCCGCGCTCCTCGCCGCGCCCCGGGACGCCGTCACCGAGACCAAGGCGCTCCTCCAGGGCGTCGGCGGCCGTTCCTACGAGGAACAGCGCACCGCCGAGCGCGCCGCCCAGGCCCGTCGCCTGCGCGACCTCGCCGGACTCGGCGACTGACGACACCCCGCAATGCCCGGGCGCGCCCCGGCCGGACGGCACTGCCCTACCGCAGTTCCGTGACCAGAACCGTGACCGCGGTCGCCCCAGGGGCGGTCGCGGTCACGGCGTTCCGGGCGGCGCGGGCGACGTCCAGGGGGCGCCGGCCGGCGGTGACGGCCAGCTCCACGCGGACGAGGTCGCCGGGACTCCGGCGCACCACCGGCGGCCCCAGGACGTCCGTCACGCCCGCCACGCCCTCGACCCGCAGGACCGCCAGGGCCACCGGGTCGTCGGTCGCCGGTGAGGGCCGACCCGGCGGGGGAGCGGCCGGTCCGGTCGGCGGCGCCGCGTCGAACAGCTCCGTCACCCGCAGGTCCACGCCCGTCACCGGGAGCCCGAGCCCGCTGTCGGCCGCGCCGAGCAGGGCGGCCCGTACCTCGTCCGCCAGCTCCGGCAGCGAACGGCCCAGCACCGCCCCGAACTCCGCCGTGATCAGCAGCGGCCCATGCGGCAGCCCGCCCGGCGGCACCGGCACCGGCACCGGCACCGGCACTGGCTCCGGCCCCGGCGCCTCGGTCGCCTCCGGCCCGGCCTGCTGGCCCGGTCCGATCCGCAGGCCGCCCGGCACCACCCCCGGTACCGTCGCGGCGGCCCGGTCCAGGACCTCCCGCGCCGCCCGCTCCGTGATCCACGCGCCGTCCTCCGCCGTCCCCAGCGGCAGCAGCCTGCCCGGCGCGAGGCGGTCCCGTACCGCCGCCGTCCAACCCTCAGCCGTCGTCATTCCCCCAGCCTGCCGTATCCCCGGGGCGAATCAGGGCAAGCGCCCTTAATCTGGGCGAGGAACCCCGAACCATCAGAGAAGGGGCGATGCAGGATGACTGACACCAATCCCACCGGAAATCCCGCGCCGGAGGAATCGCGCCGCACCTCCGTGACCAAGCGCGGCGGCGGCGCCCCGGCCTCCCGGGGCCGGACCACCATCGCCGACGGCGTCGTCGAGAAGATCGCCGGCCTCGCCGCGCGGGACGTCGTCGGCGTCCACGCCATGGGCAGCGGACTCTCCCGCACCTTCGGCGCCGTACGCGACCGGGTCCCCGGCGGGGGCGGCGGCAAGGCGAGCGTCACCCGGGGCGTGAAGGCCGAGGTCGGCGAGGTACAGACCGCACTCGACCTGGAGATCGTCGTCGACTACGGCGTGTCCATCGCCGACGTCGCCGGCGAGGTCCGGGAGAACGTCATCGCCGCCGTGGAGCGGATGACCGGCCTGGAGGTCGTCGAGGTCAACATCGCGGTCAGCGACGTGAAGCTGCCCGACGAAGAGGACGAGGAGCCGGAGTCCCGGCTCCAGTAGCCGTCGGCACCCCGGCGGTACGGGCATGGAAAGGGGCTCAGGATGAGCATGGCGGTGGTCGGCCTGGTGGCCGGCATGGCCCTCGGCTTCGCCGGATACTTCGGCGGCTTCGGGGCGTTTCTCCTGGTCGCGGCCTTGGGCGCGGTCGGCTTCGTGGCGGGCCGTTTCCTCGACGGCGACCTCGAACCCGGCGACCTGCTGCGCGGCCGCGACCGCGGCGACCGGAGGCGGTGACGCGGAGTGGTGACGGACCTGGCGCGGGACCGGGGGGCGACGAGGATCGCCGACCGGGTCTTCGCGAAGATCGCCGCCCAGGCTGCCAGAGAGGCCCTGGACGCCGTCCCCGAGGGCGGATCACGGCCGCACGCCTCGGTCGTCGTCCACCGGGACGTCGCCCGGGTCTCGGTCAGCCTCGACCTCGACTACCCCTCCGACATCGGCCGCCAGTGCGGGGCCGTCCGGGGCCGGGTCCGCACCCGCATGGAGGAGCTCGCCGGCCTGGAGGTCCACGAGGTCTCCGTCCACGTCGAACGCCTCCACTCCCCGCTCACCCGGCAGGCCGCACACCGGGAGCGCCTGTCGTGACCGCCACCCCCGAACCGCCGCCCTCCGACGAGACGGAGACCGGCGCCCCCGGCCCCGTACCCGTCCTCGCGGACACCCCCGCAGTCCCCGTCCGCCGCTTCTGGGCGGTACGCCGCATCCCCGCCGCCCTGCTCGCGGCGGTCGTCCTGGGGGGCACCGGGCTGCTCCTGTACGACGTGGCCGCCGTGCGGGCGGACCACTCCGCGATGGCCTGGCGGCGCGAGCTCGCCGACGCCCTCGCGACCAAGCCGCTCGACAGCACCGCGGTCGTCGCCGGCGCCGCCGTGGCCGCGGCCCTCGGGATCTGGCTCCTCGTCCTGGCCGCCACGCCGGGGCTGCGCGCGGTGCTCCCGATGCGCCGCGCGCACGCCGACGTCCGGGCCGGACTCGACCGCGAGGCCGCCGCCCTCACCCTGCGCGACCGCGTCATGGAGGTGTCCGGGGTGCAGTCCGTCGAGGTGCGCGTCGGCCGCGCCAAGGCCGCCGTCCGGGCGGTCTCGCACTTCCGGGCGCTCGACGAGGTCCGCGCCGACGTCGAGACGGTCCTCGCCGCCGGCGTCGAGGAACTCGGCCTCGCCCACCCGCCCCAGCTGACGGTGCGGGTGTCCCGCCCACGCAGGAAGGGATGAGCCGATGAGCCAACGGGACCAGCGGGGGAGGGGCCGGTGACCGTCGTCCTGCGGCGCGTCAACCGCGTCCTGCTCGGGCTCGCCGGGCTGCTCCTCGCCGTCGGCGGCGGGGCGGTCCTGGCCGCCGCCCTCGACCTGCCCGTACCGACCTGGTGGCCCTGGTCGGGCCCCTCCGACGTCCTGCTCTCCACCGCCGACCGGCAGCGGGGGCAGGACCACAGCTGGTGGTGGCCGGTGGTCATCGCCGTCCTCGGCGTCGTGGTCCTGCTCGCCCTGTGGTGGCTGCTCGTCCAGTTCCGGCGGGCCCGGCTCGCCGAGGTCCTCGTCGACACCGGCGACGGCGACGAGGCGGTCGTGCGCGGCCGGGCCCTGGAAGGCGTCCTGGAGGCGGACGCCGCCGCCCAGGAGGGCGTGGCCAAGGCCAAGGTCTCCCTCACGGGCCGCCGCGCCGCCCCCCGTACCCGGGTCGCCCTGCTCCTGGAGCCGTACGCCTCCCCGGGGGCCGCCCTGAACACCCTCAGCACCCAGGCCCTCGCGCACGCCCGCACGTCGGCGGGCCTGCCCGCGCTGCCCACCGAGGCGCGGCTGCGGGCGGTGAAGCACCGGGCCCGCCGGGTGACCTGACGGCGGGCCGTACGCGACGGCGGCTCAGAAGCCGCCGCGCGCCCCGCCGTCCACCGGGAGCATCAGCCCCGTCAGGTACGAGGCGGCCGGCGACAGCAGGAAGGCCGCCGTCCGGCCGAACTCCTCCGGGGTGCCGTAGCGGCGCAGCGGGATGGCGGCCTCGTTCGCCGCGCGGGACGCCTCCGCGTCGCCGGACAGCGCGTCGAGCGAGCGCACCCGGTCCGTGTCGATCCGGCTCGGCAGGAGGCCGATCACCCGGATCCCGCGCGGTCCCAGGTCGTTGGAGAGGGACTTGGCGAAGCCGGCGAGGCCGGGGCGCAGCCCGTTGGAGATGGTCAGGCCGGAGATGGGCTCGTGGACCGAACCGGACAGGACGAAGCCGATCACCCCGCCCTCGGTGAGGGTCTCGGCCGCCGCGCGGGCCAGCCGCACCGCACCGAGGAAGACCGTGTCGAAGGCGGCCGACCACTGCTCGTCGGTGTTGTCGGCCGCGAAGCCGGGCGCCGGGCCGCCGACGCTGATCAGGATGCCGTCGAAGCCGCCGAACCGGGACCGCGCCTCGGCGATCAGCCGGGCCGGGGTCCCCGGGTCGTCGTTGTCGGCGGCGATACCGGCCGCGCCCTCGCCCAGTTCGGCCACCGCGTCGGCGACCGTCTTCTCCTCGCGCCCGGTGATCAGCACGCGGGCCCCCTCGGCGAGCAGCGCCTCGGCCGAGGCGCGGCCGAGCCCTCGGGTCGCGCCGGTCACCACGTACACACGGTCCTTCAGTCCCAGATCCATGGCCCTATCCTGCCGCCTCCTCGGCGGCGAGCGCGAAGGCGGTCCCGACCAGGCCGATGTGGCTGAACGCCTGCGGGAAGTTGCCCAGCTGACGGCCGGCCACCGGGTCGTACTCCTCGGCGAGGAGACCCACGTCGCTGCGGAGCGCGACGAGCCGCTCGAAGAGGGCGCGGGCCTCCGCGGTCCGTCCGGTCAGCCGCAGCGCGTCCGCCAGCCAGAACGAGCAGACGAGGAACGTCCCCTCCTGGCCCGGGAGCCCGTCCACCGTTCCCGAGTCGACGCTGTACCGGCGGACGAAGCCGCCGTGCATCAGCTCCGCCCGCACGGCGTCCACGGTTCCCACGACCCGGGGGTCGTCCGGCGGCAGGAAGCCGACCTGCGGGATGAGCAGGGTGGCGGCGTCCAGCTCCCGCGAGCCGTACGACTGGGTGAAGGTGTTCCGCACCGGGTCGTACGCCCGGGCGCACACCTGCGCGTGGATCTCGTCCCGCATCGCCCGCCACCGCGCCGCGTCCCCCGGCAGCGAGCGGTCGGCCTCCAGGGTGCGGACCGCGCGGTCGGCGGCCACCCAGGCCATCACCTTCGAGTGGGTGAAGTGGCGGCGCGGCCCGCGCACCTCCCACAGTCCCTCGTCGGGCTCCCGCCAGGTCGACTCCAGGAAGCCGAGCAGGCTCAGCTGGAGGTTCCAGGCGTGCCGCTCGGCCGGGATGCCGGCCTCGCGCGCGCGGTGGAGCGAGTCCATGACCTCGCCGTACACGTCGAGCTGGAACTGGTCCACGGCCGCGTTCCCGGTCCGTACCGGCGCCGAGTCGGCGTACCCGCGCAGCCACGGCAGGGTCGTCTCGGGGAGCCGGCGCTCCCCGGCGGGGCCGTACATGATCTGGAGGTCGGCCGGGTCGCCGGCGACCGAGCGCAGCAGCCAGTCCCGCCAGGCGGCGGCCTCCTCGACGTATCCGGCGGCGAGCAGCGCGCCGAGCGTGAGGGAGGAGTCGCGCAGCCAGCAGGCGCGGTAGTCCCAGTTCCGCACGCCGCCGAGCTCCTCCGGCAGCGAGGTGGTGGGTGCCGCCACGATTCCGCCGGTCGGCGCGTACGTGAGTGCCTTCAGGGTGATCAGGGAGCGCACCACCGCCTCGCGGTGGGGGCCTTCGTAGGTGCAGCGGGCGGTCCACTCCCGCCAGTCCGCGAGGGTCTGCTCCAGGGCCTCGTGGGGGTCGACGAGGGCGGGGCGCGGCTCGTGCGAGGGGTGCCAGGTCAGGACGAAGGCGACCTTCTCCCCGGCGGTGACGGTGAACGAGGAGCAGGTGGCGAACTGCTGCCCCCAGGTCTTCACGTGCGGTTCGCTGCGCAGCCAGACGGAGTCCGGCCCGGCGATGGCGACCCGGTGGTCGTCGGAGCGGCGCACCCAGGGCACGATCGATCCGTAGTCGAAGCGCAGCCGCAGGACGGCGTTCATCTCGACGGTGCCGCTGACGCCCTCCACGATCCGCATGAGGTCCGGCGACCTGTCCCGCTGCGGCATGAAGTCGACGACCCTGACGGTGCCGGTACGGGTCTCCCAGTACGTCTCCAGGACGAGGGAGTCCTCGGCGTAGCGGCGGCTCGCGCAGGTCGTGGCGCCCTTGGGGGCGATCCGCCAGTGGCCGTTGTTCTCGTCGCCGAGGATGGCGGCGAAGCAGGCGGCCGAGTCGAAGCGGGGCAGACACAGCCAGTCGACCGATCCGTCGCGGCCGACGAGCGCGGCGGTCTGGAGATCGCCGATGAGGGCGTAGTCGTCGATACGTTGCGTCACGCTTTGGGCTGTTCCCGGAAGCGGCGCCGGTCAATCAGCGGGACGGGGCCGCCTCGACCGGCTCTGTGTCGTCCTGTGGGGATCCGGGGACGTCGGAGGCCCGTGCGGCCTGCCGGTCGTGCTTCTCCCGCCGGACGAGGATCACCCAGCCGACGGGCACCCCGGCCGCGAACAGCCACCACTGGACGGCGTACGCCATGTGGGAGCCGATCGAGTCGTGGTCGGGCTCGGCGATCGGTTCGGGGGTGTCGTTCGCGGGGGCGGGAGCGATCTGCTCCAGGTAGCCGCCGAGCACCTCGCGGCCGATCAGCTCGGCCTGCTGCCGGCTGCTGATCAGCATCACCTGGCGGTCCGGCAGGCCCTTCAGGTCCTTGATGCCGCTGGCGCCGGTCGTCTCGTCCGCCTTGAGCCGGCCGGTGACGGTGATCTCGCCCCGGGGGGCGGGCGGCACCGCGGGGTAGGCGTGCTGGTCGGCGGCGGCCGGTACCCAGCCCCGGTTGACCAGGACGACCCGGCCGTCCCGGAGGACCAGCGGGGTCAGGACGTGCACGCCCACCCGGTCGTCGGCGGAGGTGCGCCGGCGGACGACCACCTCGTGCGCGGTGTCGAAGGTGCCGGTGGCGGTGACCCGGCGCCAGTAGTCGGTGCGCGGGACGGTGTGACCGGGCGAGGTGAGCTCTTCCACCGGTACCGGCTTCGCCGCGATGCTGTCCTCGATCAGCGCGTTCTGGGCGACCCGGTGCTCGTGCCGGTGGAACTGCCAGAAGCCCAGCTCGATCATGGTCGGGACGAGCACGAGGGCGACGAGGGTGAGGATCACCCACTGCCGGGACAACAGGAAGCGGTACACCCCATGACCGTACCTCTGGGCCGACGGGGTGTACGCAGGGGGGTTCGGCTCGCCCGGAGGCGCGCCCAGGATCGTTTCCTCACGTCCTGTCCTCGTCACACCCTGTCGACGATGCCCACCTTCCCCTCGGCGCGGGCGCAGTGGCCGCCGCAGTACCAGCTGCCGTCGACCTCGACGCCCTGTCCGATGATCTGGACCCGGCAGTGCTCGCAGATGGGCGCCATGCGGTGGATGGCGCAGGCGAAGCAGTCGAAGACGTGCACCGCGCCCTGCGCGTGCACCTCGAAGGACATGCCGTAATCGTTTCCGCAGACCTCACAACGTGCCATGCGCCACAGGGTGGGGCTCCCCGGCGGGCGCGCGCAGCACGGCACGCCCGCAGGGGCGGGGGTGTCACCCGTCTGCCGGGCTCACGTCCCGCAGCAGCTGCGCGTAGGCGGCCTCGTCGACGACCGGCGTGCCGAAGGACTTCGCCTTCAGCGTCTTGGACGTGGCCGAGTCCGGATCGTTGGTGACGAGCAGGCTCGTCAGCCGGGAGACGCTGGACGCGACATGGAGCCCGGCCTCGACCGTGCGGTCCTCCAGGAGCTCCCGGTCGACCGAGGTGTCCCCGGAGAAGGCGATCCGCATGCCCTGCTTGAGCGGTTTGTCCGTCTCGTAGCGGCCGGGGTTGGGGTACGGGCACGCCGGACGCTTCCGCGAGGGGCGCCAGCTGTTCGCCCGGTAGGAGGACTGGTGGCCGATCCGGGGCTGCGCGGGCGTCGTGGCCCACTCCGTCAGCGGCCGGCACTCCAGGAGCGGCAGCCGCACGTTCCGCTCGGCCGCCGCGTGCAGGCTCGGCCGGAACGCCTCCGCGAGGACCCGCGCGTCGTCCAGCGCGTTGTGCGCGCGCTGCTGCACGACGCCGAAGTGCGCGGCGAGCGACTCCAGCTTGTGGTTGGGCAGCGGCAGCGACAGCTCCTTGGCGAGCGCGATCGTGCACAGCCGCTGGCGCACCGGCGCCGCCGACTCGGCGCGCGCGTACTCCCTGGCGATCATCTGCCAGTCGAACATCGCGTTGTGCGCGACCAGCACCCGCCCGTCCAGCCGCGCCGCGAACTCCGCCGCGATCTCCGGGAACAGCGGCGCGCCCTCCAGGACGTCGCTGGTCAGCCCGTGGATCCACACCGGCCCCGGGTCCCGCTCGGGATTGACCAGCGTGTACCAGTGGTCCTCGACGTTCCCCTGGGCGTCGAGCCGGTAGACGGCAGCCGAAACTATCCGGTCGTCGCGGGCGAGTCCGGTGGTCTCCACGTCGACGACCGCGTACCCCTGCGGGTAGGCGGCCGGCCACGTCGCTGCTGTCGTACGGTCGTCAAGCACGGTCACAGAGAATACGGCCCGCGACCGACAACTTCGTCCCCGGTGTCCCCGGAGGCGCCGGCGAGCAGCCCGTCCACCAGGGCCCGCACGGAGTCCGTGAAGAGCCGCTCGGTGTCGATCGGGGCGGCCAGGGCGCGCGCCAGGGGCCCGTCGGACTCGGCCTCCTCCGCGCGCCACAGCTCCTCCTCGGCGGGGGACTGGGCCGGTGCGCGTTCGCGGTTGCGCTCGACCAGGACGTAGCCGACGACCTGGAACTGGACGGCGCGGACGGCGCGGGCGGCGGCCGTGCCGCGCAGGCCCGCGGCGTGGGCCTCGTGGGCCAGGGCGCGCTGGGCCGGCAGGAACATGCGCTCGGTGAGGCCCCGTTCGTGGACCATGGCGACGAGGTGCGGGCGCTCGCGCAGGGCCCGGCGCAGGCCGCGGGCGACGGAGACCATCCGCTCGGCGGGGGACGTGCCGTGCGGGCGGAGGGTGCCGAGGTCGGCGACCGTCCGTGCGACGAGCGCGTCGAGGAGCGACTCGCGGTTGCCGACGTGCCAGTAGATCGAGGTGACGGCCGTGCCGAGTTCGGCGGCGAGCCGGCGCATGGTCAGGGCGTCCGGGCCGTGCTCCCTCACCAGAGCGGCCGCGGTGTCCAGGACTTCCTCGCGGCTCAGCGCGGAGCGTGCCATCGCATCCCCCAACTCCTCTGCGTGCACGGGTCTTTACCGTTCATCGCCATCGGTGTAACTGTGTTACAGGCCGACGATCCCGAAGGGTGGTACGTCATGGCACGAGTACGGTACGGGGCACGCAGCGACGCGGAGGCGGCGGCGGCCCGCGAGCGGTCCGCCAAGCTCCCCGACATCTGGTCCACCGGCGTGGTAGCCGTCTGGGAGACCGATCCGGACGTCGTCGCGGCGGTCCTGCCGCCCCCGCTGAAACCCACCGCGCGTCCCCTCGTACGCGCCAACATCAGCAAGGTCGACCTGCCGGGCTACCCCCTCGGCGCCGGGTCGGTGGCCGTGGCCGCCGCCCACGGCGACCGGGAGGGCTGGTACCCGCTGGTCATGCCGATGACCCACGAGCGGGCCCTGATCGGCGGGCGCGAGGTCTTCGGCGAGCCGAAGAAGCTGGGCGAGGTGACGGTCGAGCGCGAGGGGCTCGTCGTCCGCGCGGCGCTCGCCCGGCACGGCATCGCCTTCGTGGAGGTGCGCGGCGCGGTCTCCGGCCCGCTGCCGCTGCCCGAGCCCGTCGAGAAGACCGACTTCTACTTCAAGTTCCTGCCGGGCGTGGAGGGTTCGGGGTTCGACGCCGACCCGGTCCTGGTGCACTGCGTCCGCAACGAGAAGGTGCGCAGGCTGGAGCGGGTCACGGGTGACGTGGTGCTGCGCGAGTCCATGTACGACCCGGTCGCCGACCTCCCCGTACGCCGGCTCGTCGAGATCACGATCGGCGAGAAGACCACCGACCAGAGGGGCACGGTCGCCGAACGCGTCTCGGCGCGGGACCTGCTGCCGTACGTCCACCAGCGGTACGACGACCCGCTCCAGATCCTCGACGGGCCCCCCGAGACGAGCCCGCGGAAGGAGGCGTCCGATGGAGCTGCGTGAGGGACAGGTCGCCGTCGTCACGGGCGCGGCGAGCGGCATCGGGCTCGCCATGGCCCGCCGCTTCGCCGCCGAAGGGCTCGCCGTCGTCCTCGGGGACGTCGAGCGGGGCGCGCTGGAGGAGGCCGCCGACGAGCTGATGGCGGACGGGGCGCAGGTCCTCGCCCGGACGGTCGACGTCTCCGACCCGGACCAGGTCCGGGCGTTCGCGGACGCCGCCTTCGAGACCTTCGGCGCCGTCCACGTCCTCTGCAACAACGCGGGCGTCGGCTCCGGCGCCGAGGGCCGCATGTGGGAGCACGAGCCCAACGACTGGAAGTGGGCCTTCTCGGTCAACGTCTGGGGCGTCTTCCACGGCGTCCAGGCATTCGTCCCCCGCATGATCGCGAGCGGCGAGCCGGGCCACGTCGTCAACACCTCCTCGGGCGACGGCGGCATCGCCCCGCTGCCCACCGCCTCCGTGTACGCGGTCACCAAGGCGGCCGTCGTCACCATGACCGAGTCGCTCTACGCCCACCTCAGGGCCGAGCACGCGCGCGTGGGCGCGTCCGTGCTCTTCCCCGGACCGCACATGCTCCGCACCGGTCTGTGGGAGTCGCACCGCAACCGGCCCGAGCGGTACGCCAAGCAGCGGCCGCGCCGGACCCCGTACCGCAGCCTCGACCAGTGGGAGGCCGCCATGAAGGAGGCCGGGCACGAGGTGGCCTTCACGCCGGTGGAGGAGGTCGCCGAGCACGTCGTCGACGGCATCCGCGCCGACCGCTTCTGGATGCTGCCCAGGAGTGAGCACAGCGACCGGCAGATCAGGGCGCGTTCGCAGTCGATGCTCGACCGCGCCAACCCGTCGTACCTGGAGAGCTTCATCCTCGACTGACCGGCCAAGGAGCCCGACGTGAGCTTCGAAGACCCGTACCTGATCATCTCGTCCGACTGCCATGCCGGGCTTCCCACCGAGGAGTACCGGCCCTACCTGGAATCCCGCCACCACCGCGCCTTCGACGAGTTCCTCGCCGGGCGCGAGGCCCGCCGGGAGGCCATGACCCGGCTCGGGGTCCGCAACGAGGCATTCGCCGACAAGTGGTTCCACGACAACGAGGAGGGCCTGCGGGGCGGCTGGGACGCCGCCCAGCGGCTCAAGGAACTCGACGGCGACGGAGTGGCGGGGGAGGTGGTCTTCCCCGACGCGGACGCCGTCGACAGCCGGACCGCCGCGCCCTTCGGCGTCGGCCTCGGCCTCTCCGGCGACCAGGACCCCGAACTCGGCATGGCGGGCGCCAAGGCGCACAACCGCTGGCTCGCCGAGTTCGTCGGACGCAACCCCGAGCGGCACTGCGGGGTCGCCCTGCTCCCCGTCACCGCCGACCCCCGCGAGGTCGTCGCCGAGATCCACCGGGCCAAGGAGTCCGGGCTCGGCGCCCTCATGATCCCCTCCATGTGGGTGGACAGGGCCCCGTACCACGACCGGTGCTACGACCCGGTGTGGGCGGCCGCCGCCGAGACCGGGATGCCGGTGGTCACCCACTCCGGGGCCGCACCGCGCGAGGAGTACGGCGACCACCTCGGGATCTACGTCTCCGAGGTCACCTGGTGGCCGGCCAGGCCGCTGTGGTTCCTGCTCTGGTCCGGGGCCTTCGAGCGCCACCCCGGCCTCCGGTTCGGCGTCGCCGAGTCCGGCTGCTGGTGGCTGCCGAACCTGCTCTGGTTCATGGACCGGCTCTACCTCGGCGCGCACGGCGGCAAGAAGCTCTCGCCGTTCGCGGAGCTGAAGCGGCCGCCGAGCGAGTACCTCGACCGGCAGGTCTTCGTCTGCGCCACCAACACCAAGCGGCGCGAGCTGGCCCAGCGGTACGAGATCGGCGTCGACAACATCCTGTGGGGCTCGGACTTCCCGCACCCGGAGGGCACCTGGCCCGACACGCGCGCGTGGCTGCGGAACACCTTCCACGACATCCCGGTCGAGGAGACCCGGCGGATGCTCGGCCTCGCGGCGGCGGAGGTCTTCGGCTTCGACCTCGGCGCCCTGGCGCCGATCGCCCGCCGGATCGGCCCCACCCCCGCCGACCTCGGCCAGCCCGCCGACCAGACCGCGGTCGAGGCGTCCTGGGCCCGCTCGCGCGAGGTCGGCCGCCACTGGCTGACCGACCACGACTTCCCGGTCCTGGGGGCGAGCTGATGGACAGGTACACCGTCATCTCCGCGGACTGCCACGCGGGCGCCGACCTCCTCGACTACCGGCCGTACCTGGAGCGCCGGCACCACGAGGCGTTCGACGCGTGGGCGGCCGGCTACGTCAACCCCTACGAGGACCTGCTCGCCGACACCGCCGACCGGAACTGGAACTCGCGGCGCCGGCTGAGCGAGCTGGCGGCGGACGGCATCGTCGCCGAGGTCGTCTTCCCGAACACCATCCCGCCGTTCTTCCCCTCCGCCTCCCTGATGGCCCCGCCGCCGACCCGGGAGGAGTACGAGCTCCGCTGGGCGGGCCTGCGCGCCCACAACCGCTGGCTGGCCGACTTCTGCGCGGACGCGCCCGGCCGCCGGGCGGGCGTGGCGCAGATCCTCCTCAACGACGTCGACGAGGCGGTCCGGGAGATCCGCCGCAGCAAGGAGGCGGGCCTGACCGGCGGGATCCTGCTGCCGGGCGCCCCGCCGGGATCCGGCGTCCCCGAGCTGTACTCGGAGGCGTACGACCCGATCTGGGCGGTCTGCGCCGAGCTCGGCGTGCCGGTCAACCACCACGGCGGCTCGGCCTCGCCGCCGCTCGGCGACGAACCCGCGGCCCGCGCCGTCTTCATGGTGGAGACGACCTGGTTCTCCCACCGGGCCCTGTGGCACCTGGTCTTCGGCGGCGCCTTCCGCCGCCACCCCGACCTCATGCTCGTTCTGACGGAACAGGGCTCCGGCTGGATCCCCGGGGTCATGGACATGCTGGACTACTACCACGCCCGGCTCGTCGCGGCGGCGACCCGCGCGACGACGGCCGAGTCCCGGTTCGGCGCCGGGCTCGCCGCGTCCATGGGCAAGGGTCCCAGCGAGGTCTGGCGCGACAACTGCTACGTCGGCGCGAGCTTCATGCGCCCGCACGAGGTGCCACTGCGCGACCGGATCGGCCTCGACAAGATCATGTGGGGCAGCGACTACCCGCACGACGAGGGCACCACGCCCTACTCCCGCGAGGGCCTGCGCATCGCCTACGCGGGCGTGCCGAGGGACGAGGTCGCCGCCATGGTCGGCGGCAACGCGGCCCGCGTCTACGGCTTCGACCTCGCCTTCCTCGACCCGATCGCCGCCGTCCACGGCCCGACCGTCGAGGAGATCGCCGAACCGCTGAAGGAGATCCCCGCGGGGGCCACCAGCCCGGCGTTCGCCCCGGGCGGGTCGGTCCGCGTCTGGTGAGCCGCCGGGTGCGACCCTCCTGACGTGACAGCACCCCAAGCACCGGAAACGGCACACGGCGAGGCCCACGGCGGAGGTCTCGGCTCCCGTCTCAACTGGCTCCGGGCCGCCGTGCTCGGAGCCAACGACGGAGTCGTCTCCACCGCGGGCCTCGTCGTCGGTGTCGCGGGCGCCACCGAGTCGCAGGCCGCCCTGCTCACCGCCGGGCTCTCGGGGCTGCTCGCCGGGTCGATGTCGATGGCGGCGGGGGAGTACGTCTCCGTCTCCACCCAGCGCGACTCGGAGAAGGCGGCGCTCGCCCAGGAGAGGCGCGAACTGCGCGAGGACCCGGAGGCGGAGCTGGCCGAACTGACCGGGCTGCTGGCCGCCCGCGGCCTCTCGCCGGAGGTGGCCCGCGAGGCCGCCGCGCAGCTCACCGAGCGCGACGCCCTGCGCGCCCACGCGCGCGTGGAGCTGGGCATCGACCCCGACGCCCTCACCATCCCCTGGCACGCGGCCGGCGCCAGCTTCCTCGCCTTCACCGTGGGCGCCCTGCTCCCGCTCCTCGCGATCGTCCTCCCGCCGGCCTCCGCCCGCCTCTGGGTCACGGTCCTCTCGGTCCTCGCCGCCCTCACCTTCACCGGCTGGTGGAGCGCGCGCCTGGGCAGCGCGCCCGCGGGACCCGCCATCCTCCGCAACGTGGCGGGCGGCGCCCTGGCGATGGCGGTGACCTACGGGGCGGGCTCGCTGCTCGGCGCGACCGGGGTCTGAGAGGCGCGCGGACCGGCCGACGGCGGCCGCTTGTCGAAAGGTGCCAAAGCCTGCTGACAAGTCGTCTCGCATACTTGTCGGTAATCACGTCTAGCCGCGCCCGCCCGCCGCCCCTACCGTCGACGGCATGCCCAACCTGCCCGATGTCGTGCTCTGGTCCATACCGGCGTTCGTCCTGCTCACCGCCGTGGAGATGGCCGGCCAGCGCCTCCACCCCGACGAGGACGCCGCCGGATACGAGGCGAAGGACACCGCCACCAGCGTCGGCATGGGCCTGGGAAGCCTCTTCTTCGACTTCCTGTGGAAGATCCCGATCGTCGCGGTCTACGCGGCGGTCCACGAGCTGACCCCGCTCCGCGTCCCCGTCCTGTGGTGGACGATCCCGCTGACGCTGCTCGCCCAGGACTTCTTCTACTACTGGTCGCACCGCGGACACCACGTCATCCGGATCCTGTGGGCCTGCCACGTCGTGCACCACAGCAGCCGCAGGTTCAACCTCTCCACCGCCCTGCGCCAGCCCTGGACCGGCCTGACGTCCTGGCCGTTCTACCTGCCGCTGATCGCGCTCGGCGTCCACCCGGCCGCCCTCGCCTTCTGCTCCTCGGTGAACCTCGTCTACCAGTTCTGGATCCACACCGAGCGCATCGACCGGCTGCCCCGGCCCTTCGAGTACGTCCTCAACACCCCCTCGCACCACCGCGTCCACCACGCCTCCCAGGGCGGCTACCTGGACCGGAACTTCGGCGGCATCCTCATCCTCTGGGACCGGGTGTTCGGCTCCTGGGCCGGCGAGACCGTCCGCCCCGTCTACGGGCTCACCAAGAACATCGAGACGTACAACCCGCTGCGGGTCGCCACCCACGAGTACGCCGCCATCGCCCGCGACGTCCGCACCGCGAGCGGCTGGCGCGAGCGCGCCGGACGCGTCTTCCGCGGCCCGGGCTGGCAGCCGGCGCCGACCGCCGGGACGAACCCCGCCCCCACGACGGGCCCCGTCGCCACGGCGGCCCCCACACCGGAGGCCGCCGCGTGAGCACCGCCACCACGGCCGCCCGCGCCGTCCCGACCACCGCCTCCCGCGCCCTGCTCGCCGCCTTCGGGCTCGCGGCCGCCCTCGACCTGGGCTCCCTGCTCGCCGGCGCCGAGCTCGGCCACCAGATCGCCAAACCGCTCCTGCTGCCGCTGCTCGCCGCGTACGCCGTCACCCTCGGCGCCCCGAAGCCGCTCACCGCCGCGCTCCTCCTCGGCTGGGGCGGCGACGTCCTCCTGCTCTCCGACGCCGACTGGGCCTTCCTCGCCGGCATGGGCTCCTTCGCCGCCGGACACGTCTGCTACCTGGTCCTCTTCGGGCGCAGGCGTACGTCCCCGGCGCTCGGCGCCCTGTACGCGGCCACGCTCGCCACCACCGTCGTGCTCCTCTGGCCCGACCTCCCCGCCGGACTGCGCATCCCCGTCGCCGGGTACTCGCTGCTGCTCACCGCGATGGCCTACCGCGCGAGCTCCCTCGGACTCCTGGCCGGCCTCGGCGGATCCCTGTTCCTGCTGTCCGACACCCTCATCGCCACCGGCGTCGCCGGCTGGCCCCGGCTGCCGGCGCCCGACTTCTGGGTCATGCTGACGTACATCGCGGCGCAGTACCTGCTGACGGCGGGAGCGCTCCGCACGATGTACGGTGAACGTCGTACAACCGTCTGACAGCAAGGACCGCCCCCCATGCGCGCCACCACCATCCACGCCCCGTTCGACATGCGCGTGGAGGACGTGCCCGACCCGGTGATCCAGGACCCCACGGACGTCGTCCTGCGGGTCCTGCGCGCCTGCATCTGCGGCAGCGACCTGTGGGCCTACCGCGGCGAATCCGCCCGCCAGCCCGGCCAGCGCATCGGCCACGAGTTCCTCGGCATCGTCGAGGCGGCCGGCTCCGCCGTCACCGGCTTCACCGCCGGCGACCTCGTCGTCGCCCCCTTCGTCTGGTCCGACGGCACCTGCGACTACTGCGCCGAGGGCCTCCAGACCTCCTGCCCGCGCGGCGGCTTCTGGGGCTCGGTCGGCTCCGACGGCGGCCAGGGCGAGGCCGTCCGGGTCCCCTTCGCCGACGGCACCCTCGTCAAGCTCCCCGTCGAGGCCGCCTCCGACGACCGGCTGCTCACCGCGCTGCTCGCCCTCTCCGACGTCATGGGCACCGGCCACCACGCCGCCCTCGGCGCGGGGGTGAAGCCCGGCTCCACCGTCGCCGTCGTCGGTGACGGCGCCGTCGGTCTCTGCGGCGTCCTCGCGGCCAAGCGCCTCGGCGCCGAGCGGATCATCGCCCTCGGCCGGCACACCGTCCGCACCGACATCGCCCGCCTCTTCGGCGCCACCGACGTCGTCGCCGAGCGCGGCGAGGCCGCCGAGGCCGCCGTCCGCGAGCTCACCGGCGGCCAGGGCGCCCACGGTGTCATCGAGGCCGTCGGCACCGAGCAGTCCATGCGCACCGCCGTCGCCATCGCCCGCGACGGCGGCTCCATCGGCTACGTCGGCGTCCCGCACGGCAGCGGTACGGGCCTCGACCTCTCCGTCATGTTCGACCGGAACATCGCACTGCGCGGCGGTGTCGCCCCGGTCCGCGCGTACATCCCGGAGCTGCTCCCGGACGTCCTCGACGGCACCATCGACCCGTCCCCGGTCTTCGACCTCACCGTCGGCCTCGACGGGGTCCCCGGCGGCTACAAGGCCATGGACGAGCGCACGGCCCTCAAGGTCCTGGTCAAGCCGTAGCGGCGGCCCGCCCGGCCGTCGTCATCCCCGTGCCCACCTGTCCCGCCCGGCGGAACGGGTGGGCACAGCCCCTTCCCGGGCCGTCAGGCCCCGAGCCACTCCGGCGCGTCCGTCCCCGCGACGCCCGGCGGGCGCGACCAGCCCGCCGGGCCGCCCTCGTACGCGATCGGCGACAGCGCGTACCGCAGCCGCCCCAACGGCCCCTCCGACTCCGCGAGGTACCGCTCCGGTTCGTACCGCGGCAGCGTCCCGGTCAGCCAGTGGCCGGTCTGGGCGAGGGCCAGGCGGACGAGCCGCGTGCCGCCGTCGCGGTCCTGCTCGGTCAGCGAGCGCAGGACGGCCGCCGCGAGGAGGTAGCCGGTGCCGTGGTCCAGGGCCTGCGCGGGGAGCGCACCCGGCTCCTCGGCCGAGCCCTCGGTGGCGGCGATGCCCGTCGCCACCTGCACCAGGGAGTCGAAGCCGCGTCGCTCGCCCCAGGGCCCGTAGTCGCCCCAGGCGGACAGCCGGGCCACCACGAGTCCCGGCCGGTGGAGGTCGAAGCGGTCGAGCGCACCGGGCCGGTAGCCGGTGACCAGCACGTCGGCCGAGTCGAGGAGTTCGCCGAAGGCGCGCCGGTCGGAGGGGCGCTCCAGATCGAGCGCCGCCGTCCGCTTGCCGACGGCCGTCTCCGCGTGCTGGTCGGGCAGCTCGGGGTTGCCCGGCGGGTCGATCCGGAGCACGTCCGCGCCGAGCAGCGCCAGGGTCCGGGTGGCGACCGGGCCGGCGATCACCCGGGTCAGGTCCAGGACCCGCAGCGGTCCCGTGCGGCGCCGGGGCGGGGCCTCGTCGAGCCGCTCCCGGGTCAGCAGCGGCCGCGCCGCCACCTCCCGGCCCTGCTCGCTCGCCGCCCACGCGTCGGGCGTGCGCAGGGCGACGGCCAGGCCGCCGGCCGCGTACACCGCCGTCTCGACCTCGACGGCCTTCCGCTCGGCGACCGCCGCCGCGACGGCCTCGACCGAGTCGGCCCCGACCGAGTCGGCCACGCCGAGCGCCGCCAGCAACGCCGCCCGGTGGTGCGGGTAGTTGGCATGGGTGCGCACCCAGCCGTCCGCCGCCCGCCAGAACCGGGACAGGGGCGCGAAGTTCACCGGCGCCCGCCCGTCGACCCGCAGATGACGCTCGCTCACGAAGGCGGTGGCGACGGCCCCGTCGTCCACCCGCACCGGCCCCGGGACCCCGGCCCGCTCCGCGGCGGCGAGCGAGCAGGCCGCCACCGTCGCCCGCGCGAGGTCCATCACCGGCAGCCGCGCGGGCAGCAGCCCCGAGGTCCCGCCGTACACCACGCGGTCGACCAGGGCGGGATCGCCGTCGAGAGCCGACCAGAGCAACTCCGTACCCGAACGCACTGTGTTGTCCATGACCGCACTATGGCACTGGGTGTCATGACGAAGGGCCCTGGTGTGGCGCACCACACCAGGGCCCTCCGCTCAACGGACTTCCGCGACTACCAGCGGACGGCGTCGAGCGCGTCGATCAGACCGGCTCCGTAGAAGCCGTTCTTGTTCTTGCCACCCTCGCAGACGGCGTCGATCTTGCCGTCGCCCTCGATGTCGTACGGGTTGGTGCAGGCGCGCTTGTCGGCCTGCGCGTACAGCAGCGCCTTCAGCGCCGCCGGGCTCGCGTAGGGGTGCGTCGACTTGATGAGCGCCAGGACACCCGCCACGTGCGGCGAGGCCATCGACGTGCCGGCCTTGTAGTTGTAGCCGCCGTTGACCGTGGTCGACAGGATGCGGCCGTTGACCGCCGGGGCGTCCGGGGTCTGGTACTCGGTGCGGTCACCGCCGGGGGCGGCGATGTCGATCACGCCGAGACCGTAGTTGGAGTAGGACGCCTTGAGGCCCTTGGCGCCGGTCGCGGAGACCGTCACGACGCCCGGCAGCATGGCCGGGTAGTCGAAGCACTCCTTCGGGTCGATGACCCGGTCGCCCGGCGTGCCGTCGTTCGGGCTGCTGTTGTCCAGGATCGAGTCGGCCGCCAGGTCGAACTTCGAGTTGCCGGACGCCGCCACGTTGACCGTGCCCCGGCGCTCCGCGTAGCGGGTCGCGCGGGTGACCGCCTCGATGAGGGCCTTCTGGTCCTCGTCGTTCTTGCAGGCGAACATCCACGGGTCGGTGTAGTAGCTGTTGTTCGTGATGTCGACGCCGTGCTCGGCCGCCCACACGAAGCCGCAGACCACGGCTTCGGTGTAGAAGAAGCCGTCCGGGGTGGACACCTTGATGCCGGAGACCTTGACGCCCGGGGCGACACCGGTGATGCCGATGCCGTTCTTGGCGGCCGCGATGGTGCCGGCGACATGCGTGCCGTGGTCGCTCTCGCCCGGGTTGGGGCGCCACGATCCGGCGGTCGTGTCCGGCTTGCCGGACACGCAGTTGGCGGACGCGGCGGCGTCGAAGTTCGGCGCCAGGTCCGGGTGGGTGTCGTCGACACCCGTGTCGATCACACCGACGGTGACGCGCTTGCTGCCGAGCGTCTTCTGGTGGGCCTTGTCGGCCTTGATCGCCGGGAGGTCCCACTGCAGGGGCTCCAGCGGGTCCTGCTCGTCCGTCGCGTTGGCGGCGGCGGCCGCGGCCTCGGCCGCGGTCAGCGTCTGGGCGCCCTCGTCGACGGAGTCGTCGGACTGGACGGAGAGCGGGGCGTTACGGGTCGCACCCGCCGACACCACACCGCGCGCCGTGCGGATCGTCTTCGCGAACTCGGGGTTCTGCGAGTGGACGACTATCACGCCTATCTGGTCGTACGAGACGACCACCTCGCCGCCCGCGGCGGCGATCGCCTTCTTCACCGAGGCGGCGGTCCAGCGGCCACCCTCGACGTTGACGACGTACGACAGCTTCGGGCCGTTCGTCGCCACCGTGGCCGGTGCGTCGCTCAGTTCCGCGGCGGAGGCGGCGCCGGGGGCAAGGAAGCCGAGCGAGGCCGTGAGCGCGAGACCAACCGGCAGAGCGAGAGCTCGGCCGCGCCTCGATCCCAGATGAGCCATGGGTTCTCCACATCATCCGTATGTACTGTCCGCGCGCGGGTTTGCGCGTGAACAGGTGCATGACGAGTGAAGCTATCGCTGATCTTCCCGAACCTTCAATGAGTTGAGAAGACTTCATGAAGATCTGTTCAAGGAAATCCCCCGCGTGAACCGCTTCGCTTCCGGCTCCGTGCCGTTGGTCAGGGGAGGAGCTCCGACCGGAGTCCCGTTCCCGCACCCCCCCGGTGAGGCCCCCTTGACCATGCCGTCCGCCCCCGCGTCACGAGGAGATTCCGTGGCTACCGAAGCACCGCCGCCGCCCAGGAACGGGACGGAGACCGACCACGGTCCCGCGTCGCCCACGACGGAGCAGTTCGTCGAGGTGCAGGAAGGCGCGGAGTTCGGCGAACTGCGCCGTACGTACCGCTCCTTCGCCTTCCCCCTGACCGTCGCCTTCATCGCCTGGTACCTGCTGTACGTGCTGCTCTCCAACTACGCGGGCGACTTCATGGGGATCAAGCTCTTCGGCAACATCAACGTGGCGCTCGTCCTCGGCCTCGGCCAGTTCCTCACCACCTTCCTCATCGCCTGGCTCTACTCGCGCCACGCGGCGAACCGGCTCGACCCCAAGGCCGAGGCCATCAGAACCCGAATGGAGGGCGACGCATGAGCACCCCCGTCCTGCTCGCGGCGGACAGCGCCACCACCGAGCACCGGCCGCTGATCATCGCCCTGTTCGGCGCCTTCGTCATCGCCACCCTGGTCATCACCGTCTGGGCCGGCCGCCAGACGCGCAGCGCCGCCGACTTCTACGCCGGCGGACGCCAGTTCACCGGCTTCCAGAACGGCCTCGCGATCTCCGGCGACTACATGTCCGCCGCGTCCTTCCTCGGCATCGCCGGAGCCATCGCCCTCTTCGGCTACGACGGCTTCCTGTACTCGATCGGCTTCCTCGTCGCCTGGCTCGTCGCCCTCCTCCTGGTCGCCGAACCGCTGCGCAACTCCGGCCGGTTCACCATGGGCGACGTCCTCGCCTACCGGATGCGCCAGCGGCCCGTCCGCACCGCCGCCGGCACCTCGACGATCGTCGTCTCGATCTTCTACCTGCTCGCGCAGATGGCGGGCGCCGGCGTCCTCGTCTCGCTCCTGCTCGGCATCACCAGCGACGGCGGCAAGATCGCGATCGTGGCGCTCGTCGGCCTCCTGATGATCGTGTACGTGACCATCGGCGGCATGAAGGGCACCACCTGGGTGCAGATGGTCAAGGCGGTCCTGCTCATCGCGGGCACCCTCCTGATCACCTTCCTCATCCTCCTCAAGTTCCACTTCAACATCTCCGAGCTGCTCGGCGCGGCCGCCACCAACAGCGGCAAGGGCGACGCCTTCCTCCAGCCCGGCCTCAAGTACGGCGCCACCGGCATCTCGAAGCTGGACTTCCTCTCCCTCGGCATCGCGCTCGTCCTCGGCACGGCCGGCCTGCCCCACATCCTGATCCGCTTCTACACGGTGCCGACCGCCAAGGCCGCCCGTAAGTCGGTCAACTGGGCCATCGGCATCATCGGCGCCTTCTACCTGATGACGATCGTCCTCGGCTTCGGCGCCGCCGCCCTGCTCAAGAACACCGACATCGTCGCCTCCAACAAGGCGGGCAACACGGCCGCACCGCTCGCCGCCCTGGAGATCGGCGGCGGAGCCGGCTCCACCGGCGGCGCGATCCTCCTCGCCGTCATCTCCGCCGTCGCCTTCGCGACCATCCTCGCCGTCGTCGCCGGACTGACCCTGGCCTCCTCGTCGTCCTTCGCGCACGACATCTACGCCAACGTGATCCGGCGAGGGAAGGCCACCGAGAAGGAGGAGATGCGGGCCGCCCGCTGGGCGACCGTCCTCATCGGCATCGTCTCCATCGCGCTCGGCGCCCTCGCCCGCGACCTCAACGTCGCCGGCCTGGTCGCCCTCGCCTTCGCGGTCGCCGCCTCCGCCAACCTGCCGACGATCCTCTACTCGCTCTTCTGGAAGCGGTTCACCACCCAGGGCGCGCTCTGGTCGATCTACGGCGGTCTGATCTCCGCCGTCGTCCTCGTGCTGTTCTCGCCGGTCGTCTCCGGCAAGCCCACCTCGATGTTCAAGACGGCCGACTTCTACTGGTTCCCGCTGGAGAACCCCGGCATCGTCTCCATCCCGCTCGGCTTCCTGCTCGGCTGGCTCGGCTCGATCCTCTCCAAGGAGGAGCCGGACAAGGGCAAGTACGCGGAACTGGAGGTCAAGTCCCTCACCGGCGTCGGAGCGCACTGAGTCGTATACGTTCCGCTTCCGACGGACGGTCGCGTCGTAGAGTTCTACGACGCGACCGCACCGGTCCTCGTGACAATCTGCCCTGCTCACCGTCCCCGGGCTCACGTAGGCTCGGAGCACACGCATCCACACGACGGGAAGGGGGCCCAAGTGCTCATCGACACCTACGGCAGGGTGGCCACCGACCTGCGCGTCTCGCTCACCGACCGCTGCAACCTGCGCTGCACCTACTGCATGCCCGAAGAGGGCCTCCAGTGGCTCGCCAAGCCCGACCTGCTCAGCGACGACGAGATCGTCCGGCTGGTCCGGATCGCGGTCACCGACCTCGGCGTCACCGAGGTCCGCTTCACCGGCGGCGAGCCGCTGCTCCGCCCCGGCCTCGTCGGCATCGTCGAGCGCTGCGCCGCCCTGGAGCCCCGCCCCCGGATGTCCCTCACCACCAACGGCATCGGACTCAAGCGCACCGCGACCGCCCTCAAGGCGGCCGGGCTCGACCGGGTCAACGTCTCCCTGGACACCCTGCGCCCCGACGTCTTCAAGACCCTCACCCGCCGTGACCGCCACCAGGACGTCCTCGACGGCATGGCCGCCGCCCGGGACGCCGGCCTCACCCCGGTCAAGGTCAACGCCGTCCTGATGCCCGGACTCAACGCCGACGAGGCGCCCGACCTCCTCGCCTGGGCGATCGAGGAGGCGTACGAGCTCCGCTTCATCGAGCAGATGCCCCTCGACGCCCAGCACGGCTGGAAGCGCGACGGAATGATCACCGCCGGTGACATCCTGGAGTCCCTGCGCACCCGCTTCACGCTGACCGCCGAGGGCGCCGACGAGCGCGGCTCGGCCCCCGCCGAGCGCTGGGTCGTGGACGGCGGACCGCACACGGTCGGCGTCATCGCCTCCGTCACCCGTCCGTTCTGCCGGGCCTGCGACCGCACCCGCCTCACCGCCGACGGCCAGGTCCGCACCTGTCTCTTCGCCACCGAGGAGACCGACCTGCGGGCCGCCCTCCGCTCGGACGCGCCCGACGCGGAGATCGCCGCGATCTGGAAGCGGGCGATGTGGGGCAAGAAGGCCGGCTCGGGCCTCGACGACCCGAGCTTCCTCCAGCCCGACCGGCCCATGTCGGCGATCGGCGGCTGACCCAGGGGGTTTCCGCGGATGTGGTTTAGGGGGTTTCCGTGGACTCGGACTCCCACTCCGCGAGCGGGACGACGTCCTTCAGGAAGCCCCGTACGCCCAGGAACTGGGAGAGGTGCTCGCGGTGCTCCTCGCACGCGAGCCAGGTCTTGCGCCGCTCGGGCGTGTGCAGCTTGGGGTTGTTCCACGCGAGGACCCAGACGGCGTCGGCGCGGCATCCCTTGGCGGAACAGGTCGGCTTCTCTTCACTCACCCGGTCATTGTCCAGCAAGGGCGATGCCGAGCAGCCACGGGGGGAGCTGCCCGGCATCGGTCCGTCGCTCCGACGGGGGATGCGGAGCGCGTAGGAAGTATGTCACGGCACATGGGGTGTGGTGCACAGGAACTTCATGATTGATCTGAGCTTTTCTTGAGCTTTCCGGCCACTGTCCGTGATCAGTTCCGGCCGTGCGGACGTTCCGTGTCCGCGTCCTCCGCGGCCTCCTTGCCACCCAGCGCGGGCCGCTCCGGAGTCGGGACGAAGGTGGAGGGAAGGGACGGAGTGGACTCGCGTCCCGCGTTCGCGATCACCACGGCCACATAGGGGAGCAGGATGCCCAGGGCCAGCGCGACGACCGCGACGTGCCGCTCCACGTTCCACAGCACCGCGGCGGCGATCACGGAGAGCGTTCGCACCGTCATCGAGATGACGTAGCGCCGCTGCCGTCCCCGCACGTCGTCGGCGAGCCCCTGCCGGGCTCCCGTGATCCGGAAGACCTCGGTCCCGCCATGCTTCGGCATCGCCGTCCACCACCCACAGGTCGTGCCGGACCCTCCCCGGTCCGGACCTCTCTCCACCGTACGCCCGCCCCCGTGCCGCGACGAGGCCGGGGCACGTCCGGCGCTGTCCGACATGCGCCGTATGACCGATGGGCCGAAACTGGGCGCACATGCGTACAAGGAGGCGACGATGAGTTGGTTGTGGGCGATCATCGTGGGATTCGTCCTCGGCCTGATCGCGAAGGCGATCCTGCCGGGCAAGCAGCAGATCCCGCTCTGGCTGACGACCGTGTTCGGCATTCTCGGCAGCGTGCTCGGCAACGCGGTCGCGACCTGGATCGGGGTCAACGACACCAAGGGCATCGACTGGACCCGCCACCTGCTCCAGCTGATCGGCGCCGTCGCCGTGGTCGGAGTGGGCGACATGCTGTGGGCGTCGATGAAGGGCACCAAACAGCGCACCTAGTCCGGCCCGGCCGGCCCGACACCCCCGGCCCACGGGACGGAAACACCGGAGGCCCGGTGTGCGGCACACAGGGGTGTGCCGCACCGGGCCTCCGGTTGCGCGAAGCGGGCGGGTCAGCCCGCCGCGCCAGCGAACTCGATCGCCGCCAGGTTCTTCTTGCCGCGCCGCAGCACCAGCCAGCGGCCGTGCAGCAGCTCCTCCGGCGACACCTCGGCGTCCTCGGCGGTGACCTTCACGTTGTTCACGTAGGCCCCGCCCTCCTTCACCGTGCGCCGCGCACCCGACTTGCTCGGCGCGAGGCCGACCTCGGTGAACAGGTCCACGACCTGGCCGAGCTCGGTCACGCGCGCGTGCGGCAGCTCGGACAGGGCGGCGGCCAGCGTCGCCTCGTCCAGCTCCGCCAGCTCGCCCTGGCCGAACAGCGCCTTGGAGGCGTTGATGACGGCCGCGCACTGGTCCGCGCCGTGCACCAGCGTGGTGAGCTCCTCGGCCAGCGCCCGCTGGGCGGCGCGCGCCTGCGGCCGCTCGGCGGTCTGCGCCTCCAGCTCCTCCAGCTCCTCGCGGGACTTGAAGGACAGGATCCGCAGGTACGTCGAGATGTCCCGGTCGTCCACGTTCAGCCAGAACTGGTAGAACGCGTACGGCGTGGTCATCTCCGGGTCCAGCCAGACGGCCCCGCCCTCGGTCTTGCCGAACTTGGTGCCGTCGGCCTTCACCATCAGCGGGGTCGCCAGCGCGTGCGCCTGCGCGCCCGGCTCCAGGCGGTGGATCAGGTCGAGCCCGGCCACCAGGTTGCCCCACTGGTCCGACCCGCCCTGCTGGAGCGTGCAGCCGTAGCGGCGGTACAGCTCCAGGAAGTCCATGCCCTGGAGCAGCTGGTAGCTGAACTCCGTGTAGCTGATGCCCTGCTCGGACTCCAGGCGCCGGGCCACGGAGTCCTTGGTCAGCATCTTGTTGACCCGGAAGTGCTTGCCGATGTCCCGCAGGAACTCGATCGCCGACAGGCCGGCGGTCCAGTCCAGGTTGTTCACCATGACCGCCGCGTTCTCCCCCTCGAAGGAGAGGAAGGGCTCGATCTGCGAACGGAGCCGGTTCACCCAGTTGGCGACCGTCTCGGGGTCGTTCAGGGTGCGCTCGGCCGTCGGCCGCGGGTCGCCGATCTGGCCGGTGGCCCCGCCGACCAGCGCCAGCGGCCGGTGCCCGGCCTGCTGGAGCCGGCGCACGGTGAGCACCTGGACCAGGTGGCCGACGTGGAGACTGGCCGCGGTCGGGTCGAAACCGCAATAGAACGTGACGGGACCGTCCGCGAGAGCCTTGCGCAGTGCGTCCTCATCGGTGGACTGGGCGAAGAGCCCGCGCCACTTCAGCTCGTCGACGATGTCCGTCACGATCGTCCGTCTCCTCAGAAAGTTGTCAGTGCTACGACGACCCAGTCTAGGCGGGTCAGACCCCCTTGCTGACCGAGCTCATGTTGAAGTCCGGCACCCGCAGGGCGGGCATCGCGGCCCGGGTGAACCAGTCGCTCCACTCGCGCGGCAGCGTCTTCTCCGTACGGCCCGCCTCCGAGGCCCGCGACAGCAGGTCCACCGGCGACTCGTTGAACCGGAAGTTGTTCACCTCGCCGACCACCTCGCCGTTCTCGACGAGGTAGACGCCGTCCCGGGTCAGACCGGTCAGCAGCAGCGTCGCCGGGTCGACCTCGCGGATGTACCAGAGGCAGGTCAGCAGCAGCCCCCGGTCGGTGGAGGCCACCATCTCCTCCAGGGAGCGCTCGCCACCGCCGTCCAGGATCAGGTTCCCCGCTCCGGGGGCCACGGGCAAGCGAGTAAGTCCCGCCGTGTGCCGGGTGGTGATCAGGTGCGCCAGGCCGCCGTCCTTGATCCAGTCGATCGGCCCGACCGGCAGGCCGTTGTCGAAGACGGAGGAGTCGTCGCCGGAGGAGTGCGCGATCACGAACGGCGCGGACTCCAGGCCCGGCTCGTTCGGGTCGCTGCGCAGCGTCAGCGGCAGCGGGGAGAGCGTCTCGCCGAGCCGGGTTCCGCCGCCGGGCTTGGAGAAGACCGTCCGGCCCTCCACCGCGTCCCGGGCCGTGGAGGACCACAGCTGGTAGATCATCAGGTCGGCCACGGCCGTCGGCGGCAGCAGCGTCTCGTACCGCCCGGCGGGCAGCTCGATCCGCCGCTCGGCCCAGCCCAGGCGGGTCGCCAGCTCGGCGTCGAGCGCGGCCGGGTCGACGTCCTTGAAGTCCCGCGTCGACCGGCCGGCCCAGGCGGACCGCGAGCGGTCCGGCGACTTGGCGTTCAGCTCCAGCGTCCCGTTGGGCTGGTCGTGGCGCAGCCGCAGCCCCGTGGACGTCCCCAGGTAGGTGGAGGTCAGCTCGTGGTTGGCGAACCCGTACAGCTCGCGCCCGCCGGCCCGGGCCCGGGCGAACGCCTCGCCGAGCGCCGGCGCGAAGTCGGCGAAGACCGCGGAGGTGGTCTCCGCCGGCGCGTCCGTGAAGTCGGGCGACGCGGACACGCCCTCCACCAGCGGCTGCGCGTCCTCGGCGGGCCCGGCGGCGCGGGCGGCGGCCTCGGCGGCCCGCACCAGCGGCTCCAGGTCGTCCGCGGTCACGGCGGACCGGGACACGACACCGGAGGCGGTGCCCTGCGCGCCGTCCACGGTCGCGATCACCGTGAGCGTACGGCCCCGGGTGACACCGTTCGTGGTGAGCGTGTTCCCGGCCCACCGCAGGTTCGCCGACGACTCCTCGTCGGCGATCACGACACACCCGTCGGCACGGGACAGCTCCAGCGCCCGCTCGACGATCTCGTACGGCTTGCTGACGCGGCTCATCGCCCGGCCTCCTGCGTCGTGTTCAGAATGTTGACGCCCCGGAAGAGGGCGGAGGGGCAGCCGTGGGAGACCGCGGCGACCTGGCCCGGCTGGGCCTTGCCGCAGTTGAAGGCGCCGCCGAGGACGTACGTCTGCGGGCCGCCGACCTGCTCCATCGAGCCCCAGAAGTCGGTGGTCGTCGCCTGGTAGGCCACGTCCCGCAGCTGACCGGCGAGCTTGCCGTTCTCGATGCGGAAGAAACGCTGCCCGGTGAACTGGAAGTTGTAGCGCTGCATGTCGATCGACCAGGACCGGTCGCCGACCACGTAGATGCCGCGCTCCACCCCGCCGATCAGGTCCTCGGTCGACAGGCCGCCCGGGTCGGGCTGGAGGGAGACGTTCGCCATCCGCTGTACCGGCACGTGCGCGGGGGAGTCCGCGAAGGCGCAGCCGTTGGAGCGGCCGAGACCGGTGAGCTTCGCGATCCTGCGGTCCAGCTGGTAGCCGACCAGCGTGCCGTCCTTCACCAGGTCCCAGGACTGCGCCTGGACGCCCTCGTCGTCGTAGCCGATGGTCGCGAGACCGTGCTCGGCGGTCCGGTCGCCCGTCACGTTCATGATCGAGGAGCCGTACGCCAGCTTGCCCAGCTGGTCGAAGGTGGCGAAGGAGGTGCCGGCGTAGGCGGCCTCGTAACCGAGGGCCCGGTCCAGTTCGGTGGCGTGCCCGATGGACTCGTGGATCGTCAGCCAGAGGTTCGACGGGTCCACGACCAGGTCGTACCGGCCCGCCTCGACGCTCGGCGCCCGCATCTTCTCGGCGAGGAGACCCGGGATCTCGTCCAGTTCCCTGTCCCAGTCCCAGCCGGTACCGGTCAGGTACTCCCAGCCGCGCCCGACCGGCGGGGCGATCGTCCGCATCGAGTCGAACTCGCCGGTCGTCTCGTCGACGGCGACCGCGGTGAGCTGCGGGTGCAGCCGGACGCGCTGCTGGGTGGTGACCGTGCCCGACGTGTCCGCGTAGAACTTGTTCTCGTGGACGGTCAGCAGCGACGCGTCCACGTGCGCCACGCCGTCCGCCCGCAGCAGCCGGGTGCTCCAGTCGGCGAGCAGCGCGCTCTTCTCCTCGGCGGGGACGGAGAAGGGGTCGATCTCGTACGAGGAGACCCAGGTGCGCTCCTCGTGCACCGGCTCCTCGGCCAGCTCCACCCGCTCGTCCGAGCCGGCCGCCGCGATCACCTTCGCCGACAGCTTGGCCATCGCGACCGCCTGCGAGGCGACCCGCGCGGCCCCGTCCATGGTCAGGTCGACCCCGGACGCGAACCCCCAGGCCCCGCCGTGCACCACCCGCACCGCGTAGCCGAGGTCCGTGGTGTCCGACGATCCGGACGGTTTGGCGTCGCGCAGCCGCCACGAGGCGCTGCGCACCCGCTCCAGGCGGAAGTCGGCGTGCTCGGCACCGAGCGCGCGCGCCCGGGCGAGCGCTGCGTCGGCGAGCGCCCGCAACGGCAGCGCGACGAACGAAGGGTCGATCTGATGGACCACGAGCGGCCTCGCTCTCAGTGATCGGAAGGCGGCGGTTGAGCTGTTCCGGAAGTCAATCACGGGACGGACGGCGGAGTCGGCCCATTGCTGTGCGCCCCTGGCGGAACCCGCTCCAACAGGCCATCGGGCACCGGGCATTGGGGAATCGGAATAGAGCGTTGGCATAGCCCCTCCGCTGGTGGGATGAGATGATCTGCGCCATGCACGGGTGGGTGAACGAAGTCAGGTCCTGGCTGTCGTCGCTGGACGAGGACGCGCTCAGGTCCCTGCTGACCTGGCACCCGTGCTTACGGGGCGACAGACACGCCCACGCCCCGGACCGCCCCGCCCGCCGGACACCCCCGACCCGCAAGGAACTGCACGCGGCCCGCGTCCGCTTCGCCAAGGCACAGCAGGGACAGCTGACGAGCATCGCCGCCTGCGGACTCGTCTGGGCCGCGAAGGCACTGAGGACGGAGTACGGCTTCTCCGAACGCGCCCTCGCCGACCCCACCCTCGACGAACTCCTCGCCATGCTCACCGTCCTGGAGTCGCCCCTCGCCCGGTGCGCGCTCTACGGGATGCTCGTGCCCGGCACGGCCGCCCGGCTGCCGGCGGGACCGCTGGCGAGACAGCACGAGGCCGCGTTACAGGCGGCCGCGGACAGCAGCCCGCCCCCGGACGCGTACGAGATCGGCCCGGCCTTCGACCCGCCCGACGCCGTCGCCGCCCCGGACCCCCCGGAGCCTGCCGCCCCCGACGCCCGCGACGAGCCCCCGCCGACGCCCCCCGAGCGTGAGGATGCCGCCCCTGTGCCCGTGCCCCTGCCCGCATCCCCGGCGGACCCTCCCTCCTCCCTCGCGGACCTGAAGCGGTCCGGCGAACGGCTCGCCGCCGTCCTGCGCGCTGCGGCGGACGCCGTCGAGGCCGGGCTGCTCCCCGCCGACGCCCCCGCCGACGCGCTCACGGCCTGGACGGGGGAGCGCGAGCGGCTGGCCGCGGCGCTCGCCGCCGAGGGCCTCACCTGGGAGCCGGGCCTCGGATACGACGACGCCGAGGCCGGCTTGACGCGCCTTCGGGCCGCACGGGCGGAACAGTGCGACGCCCTGCGCCGCAAGGCGAGCGGATACGCCGAACTCCTGGAACTGGCCGACGACGAGGACGAGGCCGCCGACCTCCGCCGCCACCTCGAACGCACCGAGACCCAACTGCGCGAACTCGGCGCGACCGCCCCCGCCGTGCGGGACGCGGAGGTGCGGGATGCGGCGGTACGGGACGCGGCGGTGTCGGACGCCCTTCTCCCCGACGGCACGGTGCTGGGCACTACGGTGCCGGACGGCACGGTGCTGGGCACCACGGTGCCGGACGCCACGGTGCCGGGCACTACGGTGCCGGACGTCACGGTGCCGGGCACCACGGTGCCGGACGCCACGGTGCCGAACGCCACGGTGGCGGACGCCGCCGTGTCGAGTGTCCCCGTGCCGGGTGCCCCCGTGGCGGACGCCCCCGCAGGGCGTACCGCGCACGGCACCGGCGACTCGGCCGCTCCGCTGGGCCGCGCGGCCGACCGCGTCCGGGTCGGCGCCTCCGCCATCGAGGCCGTCCGCCGCGTGGTGGAGCCCCCGTCCCCGGCACCCCTTCCGGCACCGGGCCCGGCGCCGCAGCCGTCCCCCGCCCCACCGGTGACGGCTTCCCCTTCGGCGGGGATCTCCGTACCGGCTTCTCCGTCCGTACCGGCTTCTCCGTCCGTACCGGCTTCTCCGTCCGCGCCTGATCCCTCGTCCCTACCGGCTTCCCCGGCGGCGTCTGCCTCTCCGCCGGCGGCGACGCCCGTACCGGCCTCCCCGTCCGCGGCCCCCGAGCCCGCGCCCGCGCCGATATCCGCGCCCGCACGGGTCTCCACGCCCGCCCCGGCCCCCGCGCCCCCGCCGATCCCGGCGCCCACGCCCGCCCCGGCCCCCGCGCCCCCGCCGGAGCCGGCCGCCGCGTCCCTGCACGTCGCCGCACCCGTGCGGGTTCCCGCCTCCGCCTCCCCCTCCGCGCCGGCCCCCGCGGTCCTGCCGATCCCGGCGCCCGCGGCCCCCGGCGGCAAGGCCGCCGCCCGTCCCGAGCCGTCCGCGGCCGGACCCGAGCCCGCCGCCGCGAAGACGGTCAGGGCGGTCGGGGCGGTCAGGGTCGCCGTGCCGGCGGCCGGGCCGCCGGTGGAGGAGCCGTGGCCCGCCGGGGTCGAGACGCCGGACTGGGAGCCGTACGCGCCCTGGGACACGGGGAGCGAGCCGCCGGTGGGGCGGCTGCTGCGGGAGGGGCGGGTCGCCGAGGCGTACTGGATGACCGTGGCCTCGCGGGAGAGCGCCGTGCGGGCGCGGACGCTGGCCTTCGCCGCGGCGGCGTTCGGCTGTGTCTCGGACAGCGAGGCCACCCCCGTGCAGATGGCGCACGAGCTCGACCCGGCCCTCGCCGGGCAGGACCGCGAGGCGCACCTCGTGGCCCTGGCGGCCGCCCTGCGCACGGGGCTCACCGCCCGCTGGCCGCACGGTCTGGTCAGCGGGTTCGTGATGCCGTCCGGGCTCAGCGGCGCGTGGCAGCACCTGCTGAACGTGCTGGTGGCGGCCGTGCGGGACGGCCGCGCCTTCGAGCCCGGCATGCTCCAGGGCAGCGTGGAGGGACAGGAGGCCGCCACCCGTGAGGAGATCGGTCTGACGGCCCGGCAGCTGCTCGACGACCTCCCGCGCCGGAAGATGAAGTACCAGCGGGCGTCGCAGGTGCTGCAGTACCTCGTCGGCCCCTCGGGGGCGGTGCGGCACGCCCTGAACGAGGTCATCGAGTGGTCGGGCCAGAGCCCGGCCCAGTACACGGGCACGCCCGGATTCCGCTCCCTGGGCGAGGAGTTGTGGCGGGCGGAGGACATCGACCGGCTCATCGAGGACACGGACGCCCTGTTCCGTACGTCGAAGCAGGCGAAGGAGCCGATCACCGCCGGCGCGCTCCGCCAGCTGCACACCGCCTGCCGGTCGGTCGGCGAGCTCCTCATGCGCGCCGAGGCCGCCCACACCGGCGCCCGGCCGCACCAGGGCGTCAGCGACCGTGGCATCCCGGAACTCGCCTCGGTGCTCCGCGACGTCTCCGACGAGCCCGCGCCGGCCGGCACCGGCGGCGCGGCCCTGGCGCTGCTGCGCGGCTGGCTGACCGGCGAGCACCTGCGGCACGCGGACACCGCGGCCGACCGGCTCCGGGAGGACGGCGGCCCCGTGCCGCCCGCCGACGCCCTGCTCCGCCTGCCCGACCTGCCCCGGGACGCGCTGGGCGACCCCGACCTCGCCGACCCCAGGGCGGCCCGCCGCATCGCCGCCCTGCTGTCCCCCGCCGACGCCGAGTACGCCCTCGCCCGGTACCTCGGCGACGGCGACCTGCACCTCGCCAGGGCGCTGGTCGCCGCGGTGGAGAGCCGGCCGGAGGAGTACGGCTGCACCGACCCCGAATGGGGCGAGGCGGCCGCCCGGCGGCTCGCGCAGGGGCACGAGGAGTGGCGGCGCGCGGTCGCCGAGCACCATCGCGCGGCGGCCGGACTGCTCGCCCAGATGCGGACGCTCAACCAGCTCGCGGCCGATCAGGAACGGGAGTTCGTGGGCCGCCTCCAGGAGTTCGCCGACGGCGAGGAGGCGGGCCGCTACCGCTTCGCCGTGGAGTCGCTGCGCACCCTGGAGGCGGAGCTCGTCACCCTCGTCGAGGACTACACCCGCCAGCTCCGCGAGAACCTCGCCCAGCTGCGGTCCCGCCCCGACCAGCCGCTCTCCGCCGGGGACCACGACCGGATCGCCCGCCTCATCGACGAGGGCGACACCGTCACCGCCCAGGAGTTCCTCGCCCTCGCCACCAGCCACACGCCGCTGCCGGAACGGCCCGCCGACGACGGCTCGGAACTCGCCGCCTTCCTCACCGGGGTGACCGCGCCCGGCGCGCCGAAGGCCGGCGGGGAGGGCACGGAGGCCGACTGGTGGGCGCGGCACTACGGCGACCCGTCGGCCTCGCTCACCCCGGCGGCCGGCAACGGCCTGGAGGCGTGGGCCGCCCTGTGCACCCCGCGGGGCCGGCGCGGCGACCTGCCGCAGCACCTCTCCCGGGTGCTGCGGCTCCTGGGCCTCGAACTGGCCACGAACCAGGTGGTCGCCGAACGGGTGGCGCTCGGCCAGGGCATGCGCCGCTTCAAGGTCCGGGCCCGGGTCGCCGAACGCGCCGGGTACGTCGCGACGCTGGGCTCGCGGGCCTCCTCGTACACCGTCCTGCTCGTCTGGGAGGAGCAGCCGGCCGACGGCCCGCTCGCCCACCTGGAGGACGCCGACGTCGGCGCCAACATCGTGCTCTACCTGCACCCGCTCGGCATGGAGGGGCGCCGGGGCCTCGCCGAGTCCGCCCGTTCCTTCGCCCAGCAGGCGCTGGTCGTCGACTCGGCGGTGATGGGCTGGATGACGGCCCGCGCCCCCGGCTCCTTCCGCTCGCTCCAGCGCGTGACGCTGCCCTGGGCGGCGTACAACCCGTACACGCCGTTCGTGGCGGGGCTCGTCCCGCCCGAGGTCTTCTACGGCCGCGACGAGGAGATGCGGGAGGTGATGGGCCGGGAGGGCGGCATGTTCCTGTACGGCGGCCGCCAGCTCGGCAAGTCCGCGCTGCTGCGCAGGGTCGCCGAGATCTTCCCGAGCCGCGCCGACGCCCACGTCGCCGTCTACCTCGACCTGCTCAAGGCCGAGATCGGCCACGCGGAGGCCCCCGACCGGATCTGGAGCCGGCTGGTCGAGGACCTCAAGCGCAAGGGCGTGTTCAACAACAAGATGTCCGAGCAGGCCAACCCCGACGTCGTCGTGCGCAACATCCGCGCCTGGCTCGACCAGGACGACACCCGGCGCATCCTGGTCCTCGCCGACGAGGCGGACGCCTTCCTCAACACCGACTCGCGCCGAGCCTTCCGCGTCGGCAGCGAGTCGACCTTTCCCAACGTCATGCACTTCCAGCGGCTCATGGAGCAGACCGAACGCCGCTTCAAGATCGTCTTCGCGGGCCTGCACCAGGTCCAGCGCTTCGGGCACCTCTCCAACGTCTCCACCGTCCACGGCGGCCCCGACGTCCTCGTCGGCCCGCTCGGCACCCAGGCCGCCGTCCGGCTCGTCACCGAACCCATGGCCGCGCTCGGCTGCTTCTTCGAGCGCCCCGAACTGGTCTGGCGCATCCTCGCCATCACCAACTACCAGGCCAACCTGGTGCAGATCTTCTGCCGCGAACTGGTCCGCGTCCTGCACGACCGCCCGTACACCGTCTCCGGCGAGCCGGTCCGGATCACCGAGGACGACGTCCAGAAGGTCGCCGCCTCCGAGACCGTCCGCCGCCAGATCGCCGAACGGCTGCGCTTCACCATCAACCTGGAGGACCGCTACCGGGTCCTCGCCCTCGTCATAGCCCTGCGCAGCCTCCAGGACGCCTACCGCGGCGACTACACCGCGAGCGAACTGCTCCAGGAGGCCCGCGAGGCGTGGCCGGAGGGGTTCGAGATGCTCACCGCCAAGCAGGCCCAGATCTTCCTCACCGAGATGGTCGGCCTGGGCCTGCTCATCCAGCTCGGCGACCGCTCCCGCTTCGCCGTCCGCAGCCCCAACGTCGTCAACATGCTCGGCACCCGCGAGGAGCTCGAACTCGAACTCCGCGAGACCGAGTTCGGCCTGCCGTACGACTACAACCCGCACGCCGCACGGCGGCTCCTCGGCCGCGACGCCCGGCACGTCCAGACCTACAGCCCGCTCACCGAGGAACAGCTCCACGAGAGCGCCCAGTCCGGCGTCAGCCTGATCGGCACCACCGCCCTCCACCGGCCCGAACTGGTCCGCCAGGCCGTCACCGCCTTCGCCGTCAACCGGGGCGTCGAAGTCGTCCCGTACACCCACGGCGAGGACCTCACCGCCCTGCTCAAGAGCCGCGGCCGCAAGGCCCACGTGATCATCGCGGACCTGCGCGCCGCCGCCCTCGCCGAGCTCCGCGAGGCCGTCCGCTCCATGCAGGTCCACGCCGGCCCCGCCGCGGACCGGCTCCTCCACCAGACCCAGCCGCGCAGCGGCGGCAACGAGAACCGCTCCGTGGTGGTCGTCGCCGACGCCGTCGCACTCTCCGAACTGGCCGCCGACGAAGGCCACGACGAGCTCTCCGTACGGTGGCTTCGCCCCGAGCGGTGGACCGCCGACGCCCTGCGCGCCTGGTCCGAATGCCCCTTCGTCTCCCGCGAGGACCGCGACCGGCTGGTCGCGGCCACCGGCGGCTGGCCCCGGTGGATGGAGGCCGCGGTGGCGGACGTGTCCGTGCACGGCCAGACCCTCGAGAACGCCGTCGAGCGGATTCGGACGCTCATCGACGGCCCCCGCAACCTCGCCGAGCACCTGCGCCTCTCCGGGCTCGACGCGCGGGACCTCGACCGCCTCGCCACCTGGACGGGTTACGTGGAGGAGGGCCAGGGGGCGCCGCGCGACGACGTGCGCGAGGCGGTGGAGCTCGACGACGCCGACACCGACGCCTGGCTGCACCACCTGGAACAGCTCGGGGTCCTCGACGAGACCGCCGAGGGCTTCGCGGTGGAGCCGGTCACGTACCGCGCGGTGCGGGCCCGGGCGGCGGCCGCCGGGGAGAAGTGACGTGACGGAGGCACCGGCGCGGACGCCCGGCGCGGGGTCGGCGCCCGCCGTGCACCCGACCGACCTGCCCGGCGTACGCGCCCGGCTCCGCGACGTCACGTCCGACCTCGCCGCCGGCCTGAACTGCCTCTGGCTGGTCACCGACGCGATGGTGGAGTCGGGACTCGCGGACGCCCTGTACCGGGAAGCCCTCGCCGCCGCCCCGGTCCACGTCGACGTGCCCGCCCCCACCCCGGTCCACGTCGACGTGCCCGCCCCCGCCCCCGAACGGGCGATCGGGCCGCGGCCCGCGCCGGCGCCGCCGCGGGCCGGGACGGACGACGGCTGGTGGACGGAGACCGACGAACTGCCCTACCTCGACCTCCCCGACGACGGCTTCGACCTCGACCTCGGCTGGACCCTCGACGGCCGCCCGCCCCGTGTGCCCGCCCCGCGCCGTGAACCCGGCGCACCCCGCCACGACCCGCACGGCCTCACCGCCCGGCTCGGCGGCCGACTCTCCGTCACCCCCGACGAAGCCGTCCCCGCCCTGCTCACCCGCGCCCGCGAACAACGCCCGGTCGTCGGCATCCGGGCCTGGCGGGAACACGACGACGGCTCGGGCACCCGTACGGACGGGGACGGGGGTACGGCCATCCGTGCGCGCACGGACCCGGACCAGGCCACGCGCGCGCGTACGGACCCGGACCAGGCCACGCGCGCGCGTCCTGCCACGGACCCGGCCACGTGCGCGCGTACCCCCTCGGGCGCGGGAAGCGGCAGGCCGGCCGGCGCCGCCACGGCCCCCGAGACCGGTCCCGCCCCGCCCCGGGGCGCCGCCGTCGAACGGCTCTTCCGCTCCCTCGCGGCCGCGGTCAGGGAAGCCGGGCTGCCGCCGGCCGAACGCCCCCGGCTGCTGGTCGTGGCCCGCCTCCGCGACCTCCCGGAGCCGCTCCCGGACGAGCTGCGCGACGGCCTCGGCGACACGGCCGTGCACTGGTGGTGGGGTGCGCTCGGCCGGCTCGACACGGCCACCGCGATCGCGCCGGTCCTCGACCACAGACCCGGCGCCACCGGCCGGGCGCGCGACCCGCTCGCGGACCGTGTCCGCGGCGCGGTGCGCTCCGAGACCGTGGTCGAGATCTGCGGTCCCGACCTGGAGCTCGCCCGGCTCCTGGTCCTGGAGTGGGACGGCGCCCAGCACACCCTCGCCGGCACGCTGGGGCGCTGTCTCGCCGCGACCGGCGGCCCTACCCCGGGGGAGTGCCCGCCGCTGCGCCGGATCGGCGCCCTCGCGCGGCCCGGGGCGGAGCTGCGCCAGGCATGGGCCCGGGGCGCCGTCGTCTCCTGGGAGGGCCGCCTGCGGCACCACGTGTCGGTCTGGCACCCGGCCGCCCCGGCCGACGGCACGGCGGCCGTGCCCACCGCCGACGGGAGGGCCCGGCTCGCCGCGCTGGTCTCCCAGGCCCAGCAGCGCGTCCTGAACCCGTGGATCGAGGAGGCCCGGCAGCGCCTCGCCGCGCGGGCCCTCGGCCACCTCGGCCGTCCGGTGGCCGCCGTCGTCGCCGATCACGCCGACCGGCCTCCGGCGTATCCGGGCGCCGACCCGGAGCGGGCCTTCCTGGAGCTTCAGGTGGGGGAACTGCTCGGGGCCCACATCAGCGGGGCCCTCGCCCTGCCCCCGGACGACGCCCGGCTGCTGCGCCTCCTCGTCATGGCCAGAAATGTCCTTTCGCACCGCTCCGTGCTGTACGACCGGACGCTCGACGACCTGTGCGCCGAGCTGTCCAGGGCCGACCTGCGGGCCTCCTGAGACCCGTCCGGGACGAGCGGCGAGCCGCCCCGTACCGGCTCCTGGCTGTAGGGACCCGACAGTGACACCCGTACGCCACTGTCGGAGGTCGATTCCTCATGTCGGGAGCTATACCGATAGGTTTTCGGCTACCAGACCGCTATCGAAAGGGTGATCCGTTGAGCCGCTCGGTTCTCGTCACCGGAGGAAACCGGGGCATCGGCCTCGCCATCGCCCGCGCGTTCGCCGAGGCCGGCGACAAGGTCGCGATCACGTACCGCTCCGGCGACCCCACTGAGCTCGAGAAGGCCGGGTTCCTGGCCGTCAGGTGCGACATCACCGACTCCGAGCAGGTCGACCAGGCGTACAAGGAGATCGAGGAGAAGCACGGTCCGGTCGAGGTCCTCGTGGCCAACGCCGGCGTGACCAAGGACCAGCTCCTCATGCGGATGTCCGAGGAGGACTTCACGTCCGTCCTGGACACCAACCTCACCGGCACCTTCCGGGTCGTCAAGCGGGCCAACCGTGGGATGCTGCGCGCCAAGAAGGGCCGCGTCGTCCTGATCTCCTCGGTCGTCGGTCTGCTGGGCTCCGCGGGCCAGGCCAACTACGCCGCCTCCAAGGCCGGCCTCGTCGGCTTCGCCCGCTCCCTCGCGCGTGAGCTGGGCTCGCGCAACCTCACCTTCAACGTCGTCGCCCCTGGTTTCGTCGACACCGACATGACCGCGGTGCTCACCGACGAGCAGCGCGCGGGCATCGTGTCCCAGGTACCGCTGGGCCGCTACGCGCAGCCGGAGGAGATCGCCGCCGCGGTGAAGTTCCTCGCCTCCGACGACGCCTCGTACATCACTGGAGCCGTCATCCCGGTTGACGGCGGATTGGGCATGGGTCACTGATCACCATGAGCGGAATTCTCGAGGGCAAGCGCATCCTGATCACCGGTGTGCTGATGGAGTCCTCCATCGCCTTCCACACCGCGAAGCTGGCCCAGGAGCAGGGTGCGGAGATCATCCTCACCGCCTGGCCGCGGCCGTCGCTGACCGAGCGCATCGCCAAGAAGCTCCCCAAGCCCGACAACGTCAAGGTCCTGGAGCTCGACGTCTCCAACGACGAGCACCTCGCGCGCCTGGAGGGCCAGGTCCGCGAGCAGCTCGGCGACCGTCTCGACGGCATCGTGCACTCGATCGGCTTCGCCCCGCAGGACGCGCTCGGCGGCAACTTCCTCAACACGCCGTTCGAGTCCGTCGCCACGGCCATGCACGTCTCCGCCTTCTCGCTGAAGTCGCTGACGACGGCGCTGCTGCCGCTGATGACCGAGGGCGGCGCCGTCGTCGGCCTCACCTTCGACGCGCAGTACGCCTGGCCGCAGTACGACTGGATGGGCCCGGCCAAGGCCGCCCTGGAGGCCACCAGCCGCTACATGGCGCGTGACCTGGGCAAGCAGAACATCCGCTGCAACCTGATCTCGGCCGGTCCGATCGGCTCGATGGCCGCCAAGTCCATCCCGGGCTTCAGCGAGCTGGCCGCCGTCTGGGACAGCCGCTCCCCGCTGGAGTGGAACCTGGCCGACCCCGAGCCGGCGGGCCGTGGCGTCGTGGCGCTGCTCTCCGACTGGTTCCCGAAGACGACGGGCGAGATCGTCCACGTCGACGGCGGCCTGCACGCGATCGGCGCGTAACGGCTCCACCCGCACGCGAACGGCACCGAGGGCCGGGTGGGGCGCGCGCCCCCCAGGGCCCCCGCCCCCCCCCCGAGCCCCCCAACCCACACACCAGAGATAAAACAAGG
>NZ_JBHWAQ010000038.1:0-18936 GCF_042743475.1 Streptomyces sp. NPDC059534 | reverse complement strand
GGGGGGGCCGCGGCCGTGGTCGTGTTCCCCCCCCCCCCCGCCCTGCCGGCGCTGGGGGGGGGGGCCCCCCCCCCCCCGCGCCCCCCCCCACGGCCCTCGCCGTTCCGCAACTCCTGCCCGACTCGAAAAGTCGCGCGAATCACCCCAGACTGGTGCGCAGCGTGATGTTCCTGCTGCTGACGGGGAGGAGGTACGGGCATGCGTGCGATACGCCAGGGGTTCGGCGCGTTCGCCACCGTCGCCGTCCTGCTCACCGGGATCGCCGTCGCCGACGAGGTGCGCACCGCACCCGCGCCGGCCGAGGAGCTTCCCGCCACCGCCTCGGCGGCCGGGGAGCCGGAGGTCTTCGAAGCGTCCTGCCGGACCCTCGTCGAGGGCTCCCGCGTCACCGCCCACTGCCAGAACCCGTACCCGCGCACCGACCGCGTCAGCCTGCACGTCGAGTGCGACCGCTGGTGGGACGTCGACACCGACAGCGCCCCCGTGGAGGTCGGCCCCGCCGACTACGCCCAGATCACCGGCCGCTGCTGGAAGGAGGTGCGGTCCGCGTGGATCACGCACCAGCCGGCGGACCGGGCTCCGGAGCCGGCTCCGCGCTCCTGAGGCACTGGAAGGGGTAGCCGGCCGCCTCCGTGCCGGCCCGCTCGGCGTCGCCCTCCCGGATCGCGTCCACCAGACGCGCGTGGTCCATGTGGTTCCCCGGCAGGAGCACCCGTCCCACGTCGCCGCGCAGCCAGTCCCGCAGCAGATCGCCCAGGTCCGCGTAGAGCTCCGTCAGCACCTCGTTGCCCGAGGCGGCGACGACCGCGTGGTGGAAGGCGGCGTCGACGGCCACGAACCGCTCCGCGTCCCCGGACTCCCAGGCTTCCTCGCGCCGTCCGAGCAGGGCGTCGAGCTGCTTCAGGTCGCGCTCCGTGCGGCGTTCCGCGGCGAAGCGGGCCGCGGCGGACTCCAGGGTCGAGCGCAGCTCGGCGACGTGCCGGGGGTCGGAGCCCGCGAAGCGCCGGTGCATGACGCCCGCCAGCTCGCTGGTGGCGATCACGTACGTCCCCGAGCCCTGACGGATGTCGAGGAGCCCGTTGTGCGCGAGCGCCCGGACGGCCTCGCGCACCGTGTTGCGGGCCACGCCCAGCTGCTCGACCAGCTCGGGTTCGGTCGGGATGCGCGAACCCACCGGCCACTCGCCGGAGGTGATCTGGTTGCGCAGCTCGGCGATCACCTGGTCGGAGAGACCGGAGCGCCGGGGGTGACCGAGGGCCATGGAGCACCTTCCTGTTCGTTCGAGATTGGACAACCAATCATCCCATGATTCTATGATGCCCCCATGCCTGACGAGCCGAAGACCCTCGACCCCGCCGCACCGCCGGCCCGCACCACCGCTTCGGCGGCCGCCACCGCACCGACCGCCACCACGGCGCCGACCGGAACGACCGCCACCGCCGCGGAACCCTCCGTACCGGCAGGCACCGGCCGGCCCGGCTCGACGCGCCCGTCCCCGGCCGCCCCCGCGTCCTCGGCGACCCAGGCCCCGGCCGCCCCCGGCCCCCGCTGGACCCTCGCGCTCGTCACCGTCGGACTCGTCCTGGCCGCGCTCAACCTGCGCCCGGCCATCACCAGCTTCGGCGCCCTCCTGGAGGACGTCAGCGACGGCCTCCACATGAGCGGCAGCGTCGCCGGCGTCCTGACCTCGGTCCCGCCGCTCTGCTTCGCGGTCTTCGGCATCACCGCCCCGCGCCTCGCCCGCCGTTTCGGCCCCGCCGCCGTCGTCTGCGCGGGCATGGCCGCGATCTTCACGGGCCTCGTCGTCCGGCCCTTCGCCACCGGCACCGTCGGCTTCCTCGCCGCCAGCGCCCTCGCCCTCATGGGCATCGCCGTCAGCAACGTCCTGATGCCCGTCATCGTCAAGCGGTACTTCCCCGACCGCGTCGGCAGCATGACCGGCCTGTACTCCATGGCGCTCGCTCTCGGCACCTCCCTCGCCGCGGCCGCCACCGTCCCGATGACCGCCGCCCTCGGCGGCGACTGGCGCCTGGGCCTCGGTGTCTGGGCGGCCCTCGCCGCCCTCGCCGTCCTGCCCTGGATCCCGCTCCTGCGCGACCGCGGCCGCGTCGGCGCCACCGGGCGTACGGGGGAGAGGGCCGCCGCCGCGGAGACCGGCGCACCGCCGCGCGTCGCCCGCAGCCGCACCGCCTGGGCACTCGGCTGCTTCTTCGGCCTCCAGGCCACCGGCGCCTACATCACCATGGGCTGGATGCCGCAGATCTTCCGCGACGCCGGCGTCCCCGCCTCGACCGCGGGCGTCCTGCTCGCCGTGACCATGGTCATGGGCGTCCCGCTCGCCTTCGTCATCCCCCGGCTCGCCACCCGGATGAAGAACCAGGGCCCGATCGTCGTCGCCCTCGGCCTCTGCGGCCTCGGCGGCTACACCGGCCTCTTCTTCGCCCCGGCCGCCGGAGCCTGGGCCTGGGCCCTGCTGCTCGGCGTCTCCAACTGCGCCTTCCCGCTCGCCCTCACGATGATCGGCATGCGCTCGCGCACCGGCGCCGGAGTCGTCCGTCTCTCCGCCTTCGCGCAGAGCGTCGGCTACCTCATCTCCATCCCCGGCCCCCTCCTCGTCGGCGTGCTCTACCAGCACAGCGGCGGCTGGGGACTGCCGATCGCGCTCATGGGCGGACTGATGGTGCCGCAGATGATCATCGGTTCCCTGGCGGGGCGGGACCGGACCGTGGAGGACGAATGCTGAGATGCGAGACTGGTCCCATGCCAGTCCTCGAACCCAACCCCCCGAACGGCCAGAAGAAGCTGCTCGTCGTGCTCGGCGCGATGCTCGGCATCACGGTCGTGATCGCCGTCATAGCCTCCGCCTTCTCGCCGTGACGCAGCCGTGGGACAGCCGTGACGTCCGGTGAGCCCCGCGAGGGGTGGGGCTAACCCCCGCATCCCCTAGGGGGTGAGTGTCAGGGTGAAGTGGGTGGATCACCGGATGGGCCGCCCGCCCCGCGATCCGTACGTTGGAGACAACAGGGAAAGCGGACAACTCACCCCCGGAGGCGGCCATGTCGGCCCGAACACACCCTCGCGTCGGGCCCACGACGGCCGGCGTCGACACCCGGCTCCCGTGGTGGGCCCTCGTCCTGCCCGTGGCCGCTTTCGCCGCCCTCCTGCTGCTCATCGCCGGGCCGAGTGAGGCCGGTGCGACCGCCGGTGACCTGGGGGTCGGCCGGGTTCTGGACCACCTCCAGCAAACGTTCTCTCTCTGAGTCGCCGCGAGCGGTTTCGTGCGAAGCTGTTGACCATGAGCGTCGATACACCTCGCAGGATCGTGCTGCTCCGACACGCGAAGGCCGACTGGAACGGCGAGTCCGACCACGAGCGACCCCTCGCCGACCGGGGCCGCAAGGACGCCCCCGTGGCGGGCCGCAGGCTCGCCGGCACCGGCATCGCCATCGACCTGGCCCTCTGCTCGACCGCCGCCAGAACCCGGGAGACCTGGAAGCTGGCCGTGTCGGAACTCCCGGAGCGCCCCCGGACGGTCTACGAGGAGCGGCTGTACGAGGCGTCGGTCGGCGAACTCGTCGCGCTGCTCAACGAGACCTCGGACGAGGTGTCCAACCTCCTGGTCATCGGTCACAACCCCGGGATGCACGGGCTCGCCGAGGTCCTCGCGGGCGACAGCGAGGGGGACACGCTGCCCCGCATGAACCGCAGCGGCTTCCCGACCTCGGCCTTCGCCGTCCTCGCCTTCAACGGCTCCTGGAAGTCCGTGGAGCCCGGCTCCACCCGCCTCGTCGACTTCTGGGTCCCCCACCCCTGACCCGTACGACTGCCCCGTACAGCCGACGCGTACGGCCGACGCGTACATCCGGCCCGTACATCCGGCCCGTACGGCCGGTCAGCACGCTCCCCGTACGGGAAAGGGCCCGGCCGTCGCACGACGACCGGGCCCTTTCGCGTGCCGGGGCTCAGTGCAGCAGCTCCTCGCCGCCGTCCGCCGCCTCGACCTCCTCGCGCGTGATGCCGAGCAGGTACAGCACGGTGTCCAGGAAGGGCACGTTCACCGCCGTGTCGGCGGCCCGGCGCACCACCGGCTTGGCGTTGAACGCCACGCCGAGCCCGGCCGCGTTCAGCATGTCCAGGTCGTTGGCCCCGTCGCCGATCGCCACGGTCTGCGCCAGCGGCACACCCGCCTCGGTGGCGAACCGGCGCAGCAGCCGCGCCTTGCCCGCGCGGTCCACGATCTCGCCCGTCACCCGTCCGGTCAGCTTGCCGTCCACGATCTCCAGGGTGTTGGCCGAGGCGAAGTCGAGCCCCAGCCGCTCCTTCAGATCGTCGGTGACCTGCGTGAACCCGCCGGAGACGACACCCACCTGGTAGCCGAGCCGCTTGAGCGTACGGATCAGGGTCCGGGCCCCCGGCGTCAGCCGCACCTCGGCACGGACCTTGTCGACCACCGAGGCGTCGAGGCCGGCCAGCAGCTCCACCCGCGCGTGCAGGGACTGCTCGAAGTCCAGCTCGCCGCGCATCGCCGCCGCCGTCACCTCGGCGACCTTGTCCTCGCAGCCGGCGTGCGCCGCGAAGAGCTCGATCACCTCGTCCTGGATCAGCGTCGAGTCGACGTCCATCACGACCAGCCGCTGGGCGCGCCGGTGCAGTCCGGCGGAGACCACGGCCACGTCGACCCCGATGGAGTGCGCCTCGACGGCGAGGGCCGTCCGCAGCGGCTCGGTCTCACAGCCGGAGACCGCGAACTCGACGGCGGTCACCGGGTACTTCGCGAGGCGGAAGACGCGGTCGATGTTGCCGCCGGCCTCCGCGATCCGGGCCGCTATGGCCGCCGTCTGCTCCGCGGTCAGGGGGTTGCCGAGCACCGTGACGTGGGAGCGTCCCTCGCCACGCGGCCGGTTGTCGCCGGTGCCGGAGATGATCTCGGCCTGGAGCTTGAGCGACTCGGCCCAGCTGTGCACCGTGGCCCTGAGTTCGCCCGCCGAGGCGACGGTCGGCTCCGTGACGAGCGCGCACAGGACGAGGCGGCCGCGGGAGACCACCTGCTCGATGTCCACGACGTCGACGGAGTAGGCGGCGAGGGTGTCGAAGAGTCCCGCGGTGATCCCGGGACGGTCCTTCCCGAAGATCTTGACGAGAAGGGTGGGAACGTCTGAGGTCTGCGATGCGCTCATGGTGGTTCCACCGTATCGGGCACGGCGTGCCACCTGACCCCCCGTCCCGCGTAGCGGACACCCGGGTGGTCGCGGGCTTGCCTCCGAAGGGGTTCCGCGGGGTCCGGCGGGGCGCCGGGGGGAGCCTGCGCCGGGTCTTCACGCTGCCCGACTTTCGGAGAGGGGACCGGGCCTGAAATAGTTCCCCCGGATGTTCACCATCCCTGGGCTCCCCGCGACGGGGGTACATCGGGGGACAAGTAGTGGGGCGTGGAGTGCCAGAACTCGTACTGGAATTGAATGGAAGGACCTGGACCCTCGACCCGTCCAGGTCGTACACCCTGGGCCGTGATCCGCAGGGTGACCTGGTCATCGACGACGCCAGGGTCTCGTGGCGCCACGCCACGATCAGCTGGGGCGGCCGGAGCTGGGTCATCGAGGACCACGGCTCCACCAACGGCACGTTCGTCCAGGGGCAGCGGATCCACCAGATGGAGATCGCCCCCGGCTCGGCCGTCCACCTCGGCAACGCGACCGACGGCCCGCGGCTCAATCTCGCCGCCGGAGCCCAGGCCGCGCCGCAGGCACAGCAGCAGGCGCAGCAGCCGCCGGTGGCCCAGCCGGTGGCGGCGCACCAGGCCGCCGACCAGGCCGCCGCCCAGGCGGAATGGGTCACGCAGGGGCCGCCGCAGCAGCAGGGCTGGCAGCAGCCGCCCGCGCAGCCGCAGTTCCCGCACCAGCAGGGCGCCCCGCAGGGCGCGCAGGGTCACCAGGGGCACGGCGCCGCCGCGGGGGCGTCGTCGGCCTACGCCGACCGCAGCCCGACCACGTTCCACCAGCTGTCGCTGGGCCATGTCATGCGCATCGGCCGTGCCCTGGAGAACGAACTGGTCGTCTCCGACCTCCAGGTCTCCCGGAACCACGCCGAGTTCCACGCGACGCCCGACGGCCGCTTCGAGATCCGCGACCTCGGCTCGCACAACGGCACGTACGTCAACGGTCAGCCGATCGCCAAGGGCGGCACGGCCCTCCTCGGCCCGCAGGACATCGTCGGCGTCGGCCACTCGACGTTCCGGATCGTCGGCGGCCAGCTGGAAGAGTTCGTCGACACCGGCTCGGTGTCCTTCTCGGCCCGCCACCTCACGGTCACCGTCGAGGGCGGCAAGCAGATCCTCAAGGACGTCACCTTCGGCGTCCCCGAGAAGTCGCTGATCGGCGTCATCGGTCCGTCCGGCTCCGGAAAGTCCACGCTGCTCAAGGCGCTGACCGGATACCGCCCGGCCAACGAGGGCGACGTCCTCTACGACAACCGCAGCCTCTACAAGCAGTTCGCCGAGCTGCGCCAGCGCATCGGTCTGGTCCCGCAGGACGACATCCTGCACAAGGAGCTGACCGTCCAGAAGGCGCTGCGCTACGCGGCCAAGCTCCGCTTCCCCGGCGACACCGCCACGGTCGAGCGCGAGGCCCGCATCGACGAGGTGCTGCGCGAGCTCAAGCTCGACATCCACAAGGAGAAGAGGGTCACCTCCCTCTCCGGTGGCCAGCGCAAGCGTGTCTCCGTCGCCCTGGAGCTCCTCACCAAGCCCTCGCTGATCTTCCTGGACGAGCCGACCTCCGGCCTCGACCCGGGCATGGACCGCGACGTCATGCAGCTGCTCCGCGGTCTCGCGGACGACGGTCGCACGGTCCTGGTCGTCACCCACTCGGTGGCCGAGCTGGGCCTCTGCGACAAGCTTCTCGTCATGGCGCCCGGCGGCTCGGTGGCGTACTTCGGTCCGCCGGAGGAGGCGCTGAACTTCTTCGGCTACTCCACCTGGGCCGACGTCTTCTCCGCCTTCGAGAACTACCGCGACTATGACTGGGCGGGCCGCTGGAAGGGCTCGCAGCACTACCAGATGTACGCTGCGGACATCGACGCCGTCGCCGCCCAGCCCGTCCAGATGCCGCAGCAGGCGATGTCCCGCCCGCCGAAGCCGCAGGGCTGGGGTTCCCAGCTGTGGACCCTGATCCGCCGCTACGTCTCGGTGATCGCCTCCGACAAGGGCTTCCTGGGTCTGATGGTGATCCTGCCGGCCGTCCTCGGCGCGGTCTCGGTCGTCATCCCCGCCGACTTCGGCCTGGGCTCCCCGAAGCCGCCGTCCCGCTTCAACGGCGACGCCGGCACGATCATGCTGATCCTCGCGGTCGGCATGTGCTTCAGCGGCGCCGCCAACTCCGTACGAGAACTGATCAAGGAACGGGTCATCTACGAACGGGAGCGCGCCACCGGCCTCTCCCGCTCGGCCTACCTGATGTCCAAGGTCATCGTGCTCGGCCTGATCACGGCCTTCCAGGGCGTCATCATCTGCGGCATCGGCTTCTCCACCCGGGCGCTGCCGGAAGAGGGCCTCCTCATGCCCCCGGCCGTCGAGCTGTGCGTCCAGGTCATCGCCCTCGGCCTGACCTCGATGATGTTCGGCCTGGTCATCTCGGCCCTGGTGAAGACCGCCGAGAAGACCATGCCGCTCCTGGTCATGTTCGCGATCATCCAGGTCGTCTTCACCGGCATCCTGTTCCAGGTGTACGGCTCCCCGGGCCTGGAGCAGTTCGCCTGGCTGATGCCCTCCCGCTGGGCCATCGCCGGCGCCGGCACCACGCTCGACCTGGCCCGCCTCATGCCGCCGTGGGACCACAAGAACCCCACCGACACCGACCCGCTGTGGGAGCACACGGTCGGCCAGTGGAGCCTGGACCTCGGCATCCAGCTCCTGATGGCCGTCGTCTGCTGCGTCGTCGTGGCGCGGCTGCTGCGGCGCCACGAGCCCGAGGTCATGCGCAAGTAGCGGGACCCCGCGGTACGCCGATGGGCGGCATCCCCTGTGCGGGGTGCCGCCCTTCGGCGTACGGGGGTGCGACAGCGGATCAGTACGCGCTGTTGACGTTGTCGATCGAGCCGTAGCGGTCGGCCGCGTAGTTGGCGGCGGCGACGATGTTGGCGACCGGGTCGTACTGGTCGAACGCGGTGCCGGGCACGTGGTACGTCTTGAAGGTCGGGTAGATGACCTGGAGCAGACCCTTGGACGGGATGCCGTTGATGGCGTTGATGTCCCAGTTGTTGATGGCCCGCGGGTTGCCGCTGGACTCGCGCATGATGTTCTTGTGCAGGCCGTTGTAGCTGCCCGGGATGTCGTGCTTGTCCATAATGAACAGCGCCTCGCGGATCCAGCCGTCGAGGTTGTTCGCGAAGACGGGGGTGCGGGCGACGGAACGGCTCGCGGCCGCCTTCTCCGCGGCGCGCTTCTTCGCCGCGGCCTTGGCCCTGGCCTCCGCCTTGGCCTTCGCGTCGGCCTTGGCCTTGGCGGCGGCCTTCGCCTTCGCGTCGGCCTTGGCCTTCGCGTCCGCCTTCGCCTTGGCGGCGGCCTTGGCCTTCGCCTCGGCCTCCTGCTTGGCCTTCAGGCCGATGGTGGTCTGCTGCTCGGTGACGCTGGCGGCCAGCGCCTTCGCCTGCGGGCTGGCCGCGTCGTACGACCAGGCGACCTGCTGCGTGCCCGAGAGGGCCTGCGGCTCGGTCTCGGTGGCGCCGTTGCCCGGCACCAGGGAGAGGGTGAGGGCTGCGGCGCCCAGGGCGGCGACGCCGGCGATCGTGGCCTTGTGGGTCTTCTTCAGACCACGAATGTGGCCAGGGGTGTTCGCAGACATAACGGACTACCTCTTCGAATCGCTGGGGGTCGCTCGGCCGGGGCGGCGCTGCGCCTTCTTCGGCGGCGACGAGGGCAATTCTTAGCGGCCGCAAAATGCCGTGGCAAAGGTGTGACGTACGATCCCGGGTAGTGGATCAGGGGCCGGTGCACGGGCCACCGACACCCCCTGGAACCCTGCCCCCAAAGCCCTTGCCGGGGTCGGAACATCCACTAGCGCGCTTCGTAAGTGACGTGAGTCCTATGCCCGGGCTCACATCGGCCCCGTAGCAACCTCACCGGGCGTTGCTCAAGCAATGCGCACAGTGAGCCGCCTCCCACTCAAGGAGGAGACGGCCCGCCCCGGCCCTGCGACCTAGGTCCCCCGTCCCCCCCGCCGCCGTCCCCGGACGGATACGGACGGTCACATCCCGCCGGTACGGTGAACATATGAGCCATCGACCGAGCTCCGGCCTGGCCGCCGTGAGCACCGCCCTGCTCGCGATGAGCCGCCGCCTGGAGGTCCGCGACGTCCTCAAGACGATCGTCGCCTCCGCCCGCGAGCTCCTCGACGCCGAGTACGCGGCCCTGGGCGTCCCCGACGACCACGGCGGCTTCGCCCAGTTCGTGGTCGACGGCGTGAGCGAGGAGCAGTGGAAGGCGATCGGGCCGCTGCCCCGGCAGCACGGCATCCTCGCCGCCATGCTCCGGAAGGCCGAGACCGAACGGCTCGCCGACGTCCGCCTCGACCCCCGGTTCGAGGGCTGGCCGGCCGCCCACCCCGAGATGTCCGACTTCCTCGGCCTCCCCGTCCGGGACGGCGACGAGATCCTCGGCGCCCTCTTCCTCGCCAACAAGCGCTGCGCCAAGGAGAGCGGCGGCTGCGGCTTCACCGCCGAGGACGAGGAGCTGCTCTCGATCCTCGCCCAGCACGCGGCCATCGCCCTCACCAACGCGCGCCTGTACGAGCGCAGCCGCGAGCTCACCATCGCCGAGGAGCGCTCCCGCCTCGCCCACGAGCTGCACGACGCCGTCAGCCAGAAGCTCTTCTCGCTCCGGTTGACCGCCCAGGCCGCCGCGGCCCTCGTCGACCGAGATCCGGCCCGCGCCAAGGTCGAGCTCCAGCAGGTCGCCACGCTCGCCGCCGAGGCCGCCGACGAGCTGCGCGCCGCCGTCGTCGAGCTCCGCCCCGCGGCCCTGGACGAGGACGGCCTCGTCCATACCCTCCGCACCCAGATCCAGGTCCTCGACCGCGCCCACACCGCCCGGGTCACCTTCGACGGCCAGGGCACCCGGGCCCTGCCGGCCGCCCAGGAGGAGGCCGTGCTCCGGGTCGCCCAGGAGGCCCTGCACAACGCCCTGCGGCACGCGGACGCCGGACGGGTCACCGTCACCCTCGCCCGCAGCGGCCAGGGAGCGCGGCTCACCGTCACCGACGACGGCAAGGGATTCGACCCGCGTACGGTCCGCAGCGCCGGGCGCCACCTCGGCCTCGTCTCCATGCGGGACCGGGCGAGCGGCGTCGGCGGAGCACTCAGCGTGACCTCGGCCCACGGCGAGGGCACCACGATCGAGATGGAGGTACCCGGTGGCTGACCGACCGATCCGAGTCCTGCTGGTCGACGACCACCAGGTCGTCCGCCGGGGCCTGCGCACCTTCCTGGAGGTACAGGACGACATCGAGGTGGTGGGGGAGGCGTCCGACGGCGCCGAAGGCGTCGCCCGCGCCGAGGAGCTCCGCCCCGACGTCGTCCTCATGGACGTGAAGATGCCCGGCACGGACGGCATCGAGGCGCTCAAGCGGCTCCGCGAGCTCGCCAACCCCGCCAGGGTCCTCGTCGTCACCAGCTTCACCGAGCAGCGCACGGTCGTCCCCGCGCTGCGCGCCGGAGCCTGCGGATACGTCTACAAGGACATCGACCCCGACGCCCTGGCCGGCGCGATCCGCTCCGTCCACGCCGGGCACGTCCTGCTCCAGCCCGAGGTCGCCGAAGCGCTCCTCGCCCAGGAGGACGCCCCCGGGGGCACGGGACGGGGCACCACGCTCACCGACCGGGAGCGCGAGGTCCTCGGCCTGATCGCCGACGGCCGCTCCAACCGCGAGATCGCCCGCGCCCTCGTCCTCTCCGAGAAGACGGTCAAGACGCACGTCTCGAACATCCTGATGAAGCTCGACCTCGCGGACCGCACACAGGCCGCCCTCTGGGCCGTACGCCACGGCCTCACCGACTGACGCGCCCCCTCGCGCGCCGGGCGCACGACCGTTCAGTCCTTCATACCGTCGTGTGTATATCCCCCGTTCGGCGTAACCCGGCGGGGGGCCCCGCGTTCTCCAGGGCGTGCTGCGGCGGACCTGCCGCGGCGATGACCAGGAGGATGTACCAAGTGAAGAACCTCAAGAAGGCCGCTGCCCTCACCATGGTCGCCGGCGGCATCGTCGCCGCCGGTGCCGGTGTCGCCTCCGCCCACGGCGGTGCCGAGGCCACGGGCAAGGCCCTCAACTCGCCGGGCGTCGCCTCCGGCAACCTGGTGCAGGTCCCGGTCCACGTCCCCGTGAACGTCTCCGGCAACACGGTCAACGTGATCGGCCTGCTCAACCCGGCCTTCGGCAACGGCGCCTTCAACGGCTGACCGCCCGCCCGCCCGCACCCCCGACCCCCGGACGATCCCCCCGGGAGCCGGGGGTGCGCCATGTCCGGGACACCCGGCCCACGGACACGGGCGGAACCCCGCCCGCTCCTGCACGAGCCCCGCGCCCCGCCCCCGGCCGGAGCGCCGTCAGAACCCCCGGTCCCGCTCCCGCTCCTCCACATACGCGTTGTACGCGGCGACCTGCGCCCGCCGGGCCACCCGCTCCACCGGCCGCAGCGCGTCCCCCCGCGCCGCCATCTCCGAGGCGCTCACCGCGCCCCCGTGCCCGTGGTCGTACGCGAGGTCCACCAGCAGGCCGATCCGCTGGGCCAGCTCCAGGACCCGGACCGCACGGGGCGGATAGCCGGGGGCGAGCACCTCGCGGCCGACCTCCGCCCGGGCCCGGTACGCCTCGCGCGCCGCGTCCGCCGCGGGACCCGCCGCCGCCACGTCGAGCCGGGTGAGGACCGTCGTCGCGTCGCGCAGCGCCTCCGCCAGTTCCCGTTCCGCCTCGCCGAGCGAGGGCACGTCCGCCGGCGGGGCCTCGCGCACCGCGAGACAGCGCCAGACGACCTCCACATGGAGATCACCCGGCGGGCCCGCCTCCGAGACCTCCGGCACGAGACCGTACGGCGCGCCGAAGCCGACCACGGCCTCCTCCGCCTCCAACGCGCGCGCGTTGAAATCGGGCGGCCCGCTCAACCCCAGCGGATGCCCCGGCGCGGGCAGCGCGACCCGCCACCCGGTCACCCCGAGCCGCCTCAGCCGACCCAGGGCCAGCGTCAGCCCCACCGGCCCCGCCTCACCCGGCAGCCCCTCCACGCGGTGCACCGCGTCCTCCCCGACAATGGCCAGCGCCGCGTCGTCCGGCGACACCGCCCCGGCCAGCAGGGCGTTGCCCCAAGCGGCCAGGCGTCCTGAGCGTGGTTCCGAAAGCATCCCCCCAGACTAGGGACTCAAAGGAAGCCCTAGGGACCGGCCCGCTCCGTCGATAACGTAGGTTTTCCCCTGGACGCCGCGCCCATCGGCGCAAGGCGACGACACGACTCGACCGCAAGGGGAGACAACGCGCTCATGAGCGATGTACTGGAGCTGGTGGACGTATCCGTGGTCCGCGACGGACGGGCTCTGGTGGACGAGGTCTCCTGGTCGGTCAAGGAGGGCGAGCGCTGGGTGATCCTCGGACCCAACGGCGCCGGCAAGACCACCCTTCTGAACATCGCCTCCAGCTACCTCTTCCCCACCAAGGGCACCGCCCGCGTCCTGGGCGAGCAGCTCGGCGGCGTCGGCACGGACGTCTTCGAACTCCGTCCCCGCATCGGCATGGCCGGCATCGCCATGGCGGAGAAGCTCCCCAAGCGCCAGACCGTCCTCGAGACCGTCCTCACCGCCGCGTACGGCATGACCGCCACCTGGCACGAGGACTACGACCCGGTCGACGAGGACCGCGCCAAGGCGTTCCTCGACCGCCTCGGCATGAACGACTACCTGGACCGGAAGTTCGGCACCCTCTCCGAGGGCGAGCGCAAGCGCACCCTGATCGCCCGCGCGATGATGACCGACCCCGAGCTCCTCCTCCTCGACGAGCCGGCGGCCGGCCTCGACCTCGGCGGCCGCGAGGACCTGGTCCGCCGCCTCGGCCGCCTCGCCCGCGACCCGTACGCCCCCTCCATGATCATGGTCACCCACCACGTCGAGGAGATCGCCCCGGGCTTCACCCACGTCCTGATGATCCGTCAGGGCAAGGTGCTCGCGGCCGGCCCCGTGGAGACCGAGCTGACCTCCCGCAACCTCTCGCGCTGCTTCGGCCTGCCGCTCGTCGTCGAGCGCGTCGGCGACCGCTGGACCGCCCACGGTCTGCCCCTGAAGTAGCCGTACGGAGCGCCGGCGTCCCGCACAGCCGCCCGCGCCCTGTCCCGGAGAGCCCCACCCGCCCTACCATGACCATGTGGACATCGACGCATGGGTCTGGTGGCTGATCGGCGCGGTGGGGCTCGGCATTCCGCTGGTCCTGACCGCGATGCCGGAGTTCGGGATGCTGTCCGTGGGAGCGGTCGCCGGGGCGGTGACCGCCGCACTCGACTTCGGCGTCGTCGCGCAGGTGCTCGTCTTCGTCGTGGTCTCGGTGGCGCTCATCGGGGTCGTACGCCCGATCGCCGCCCGCCACCGCGACCGCGGGCCCGGACTGGCCACCGGAGTCGACGCCCTGAAGGGCCGTCAGGCCGTCGTCCTGGAACGGGTCGACGGCAACGGAGGCCGTATCAAGCTCGCCGGAGAGATCTGGTCCGCGCGCACGCTCGACACCGGACAGAGCTTCGAACCGGGCGAACAGGTCGATGTCGTCGACATCGACGGGGCGACCGCAGTCGTCATGTGACCGAACCTCGCCCATGACGCTCCGCCATCTGGGAAACTCGATCATGCAAAGCCACCCGGCAGTCAACCGGCAGCGAAGGGCACGGGGAACACGATGTCAGCAGTCATCATCGTCCTGATCATTCTGGTGGTGCTCGTCTTCATCGCCCTGATCAAGACGATCCAGGTCATCCCGCAGGCGAGCGCGGCGATCGTGGAGCGCTTCGGCCGCTACACCCGCACGCTCAACGCGGGACTGAACATCGTCGTCCCGTTCATCGACTCGATCCGCAACCGGATCGACCTCCGTGAGCAGGTCGTCCCGTTCCCGCCGCAGCCGGTGATCACCCAGGACAACCTGGTCGTCAACATCGACACGGTCATCTACTACCAGGTGACCGACGCCCGGGCCGCGACCTACGAGGTCGCCAGCTATATCCAGGCGATCGAGCAGCTCACCGTCACCACCCTGCGCAACATCATCGGCGGCATGGACCTGGAGCGGACCCTCACCTCCCGCGAGGAGATCAACGCGGCCCTGCGCGGCGTCCTCGACGAGGCCACCGGCAAGTGGGGCATCCGCGTCAACCGCGTCGAGCTCAAGGCGATCGAGCCGCCGACCTCCATCCAGGACTCGATGGAGAAGCAGATGCGCGCCGAGCGCGACAAGCGCGCCGCGATCCTCACCGCCGAGGGAACCCGCCAGTCCGCGATCCTCACCGCCGAGGGCGAGAAGCAGTCCGCCATCCTCCGCGCCGAGGGCGAGTCCAAGGCCGCCGCCCTGCGCGCCGAGGGCGAGGCCCAGGCCGTCCGCACGGTCTTCGAGGCCATCCACGCCGGCGACCCCGACCAGAAGCTGCTGTCGTACCAGTACCTGCAGATGCTCCCGAAGATCGCCGAGGGCGACGCCAACAAGCTCTGGATCGTGCCCAGCGAGATCGGCGACGCCCTCAAGGGCCTCTCCGGCGCCCTCGGCAACGTGGGCGGCGGCGGCTCCGGCTTCAACGTCAAGGGCGGACCGGCCGAGCGCCGCGACGAACCCCCGGTTGACTGACACGTACACGTAATTCTTCGTGCATGATCAGTGCGAGCCCCTCGACCCTGACGACCTCAGGGCGGGGAGGCGAGCCACTGACCATGTAAGGAGATGGCGTTGTCCATCTGGGAAGCTCTGGCGGTCTTCGCCGCCGGCATCGGCGCCGGCACCATCAACACCATCGTCGGATCGGGAACGCTGATCACGTTCCCCGTCCTCCTCGCGACCGGACTCCCTCCGATCACCGCGAACGTCTCCAACGCCCTCGGCCTCGTCCCCGGCTCCATCAGCGGAGCCATCGGCTACCGCCGCGAGCTCAAGGGCCAGAAGGCCCGCATCCTCCGGCTCGGCGGCGTCGCCCTCGTCGGCGGACTCATCGGCGCGATCCTGCTCCTGGCCCTGCCGTCCAGCGCCTTCGACGCGATCGTGCCCGTGCTCATCGGCCTCGCGCTCGTCCTGGTCCTCTTCCAGCCCCGCATCGCCGCCGCCGTGCAGCGCCGGCGCGAGCAGACCGGCACCGAGGCACACCCCGACGGCGGCCCCGTCCTCCTCGTCGGCCTCCTCCTCGCCAGCATGTACGGCGGATACTTCGGCGCCGCCCAGGGAGTGCTCTACCTCTCCCTCATGGGCCTGCTGCTCCACGACACCCTGCAGCGGATCAACGCCGTCAAGAACATCCTCGGAGCCCTCGTCAACGGCGTCGCCGCCGTCTTCTTCCTCTTCGTCGCCGAGTTCGACTGGACCGCCGTCCTCCTCATCGCCGTCGGCTCCACCCTCGGCGGCCAGATCGGCGCCAAGGTCGGACGGAAGCTGCCCCCCGCCGTCCTGCGCGGAGTGATCATCGCGGTCGGCGTCGTCGCGATCCTCCAGCTGACGCTCAACTAGCCCGCCCCCGGCCGCGACAGACGGCAGGGCCCGCCTCCCCACCGGGGGGAGACGGGCCCTGCCGTACGGAACACGCGGTCACGCGGCCGCGTTGGCCAGCCACTCCGGCAGCTCCGACCGCTCGCTCGCCCGCATCGCGAGCAGCATCGCGTCCGCCGGCGTCGGCTCGAACGGCTGGTGCAGCAGCGGCATCCCCGCCTGCTCCGGCGTCCGGTCGGCCTTGCGGTGGTTGTCCTCGGCGCACGAGGCGACCGTGTTCAGCCAACTGTCCCCACCGCCCTGCGCCCGCGGCACGACATGGTCGACCGTCGTCGCCCTCCGCCCGCAGTACGCGCACCGGTGCTGGTCCCGGACCAGCACCCCCCTCCTCGACCACGGGGCCTGTCTTCGGAACGGCACCCGGACGTAGCGGCACAACCTGATCACCCGGGGCACCGGGAGATCGACGGCCGCACCTCGTACCCGGAGCTCGGGATGGGCCTGCTCGACGACGGCCTTGTCCTGCAGGACAAGCACCACCGCACGGTTGAGTGTGACCGTCGAAAGCGGCTCGAAGCTCGCGTTGAGTACCAGCGTGTCCCGCATGTTGCCCACCTCCCGTGTGCCGGCCCCAGCCCCGATGTCGGGGCTTCGGGCTTGGATCAACGATGGCCGGGCCGGCCGGGTCGGACAACGCAATTTCTCGCGAAACAAAAGATGCCCGCTTCTGATCTCTCCAAGACCAGAAGCGGGCAAACAACAAACGAACGATCAGACCGCCGCGGGAGCCGCGTACTCACCGATCAACTGGGCACGCCCCAGCGTGTGGAAGCGCAGATTGAACCCGATCGCCGCCGGCGACGCGTCACCGCCGGGACCGAGCTTCTCACCGTCCACCGCGTACACCGTGAACACATAGCGGTGCGCCGGGTCCCCGGGCGGGGGAGCGGCACCACCGAACTCCCTCGACCCGTAGTCGTTCCGGACGTGCACGGCACCGGCCGGCAACCCCTCGAACGACCCCGACCCCGCACCCACGGGCAGCTCCGTCACCGACACCGGGATGTCGAACAGCACCCAGTGCCAGAAACCGCTCCCCGTCGGGGCGTCCGGGTCGAAGCAGGTGACGGCGAAGCTCTTCGTCTCCGCCGGGAACCCCTCCCAGCGCAGCTGCGGCGAGGTGCTCCCCGCCGCGTACACCTGAGCGTCCTTCAGGACCCCGCCCGGCGCGATGTCGTCGCTCACCACCGTGAACGCCGCCACCGGCGGATGGAAGTCATGCGGGAGCGGCGCCCTCTTGCCCTCGGACACGTCGAAACCTCCGTAACGCCTGTCGCTGCCGCCTCAGCGGCATGTCCCGGCCGAGCCTAGAGCCAGTTGCGGCGCCCGCCGACCTCGGCGAGCCACTGGTTCAGATACGCCGCCCAGTCGGTCGTGTGGAAGTCGTGCAGTCCCACCTTGAAAGCCCGGAAGGAGTCGCTGCCCTCGCCGAACAGACCCGGCTTCTTGTCCATCTCCAGGACGACGTCCATCTCACGGTCGTCGGCCACGAAGCTGACCTCGACCTGGTTCAGACCCCGGTACTGCTGCGGCGCGAAGAACTCGATCTCCTGGTAGAACGGCAGCTTCTGCCGCGTCCCCCGGATGAGACCGCGCTCCATGTCGGCGCTCTTGAACCGGAAGCCCAGCTGGAGGAAGGCGTCCAGGATCGCCTGCTGCGCCGGCAGCGGGTGCACGTTGATCGGGTCCAGGTCGCCCGAGTCCACGGCCCGCGCGATCTCCAGCTCGGTCGTCACACCGATGTTCATGCCGCGCAGCTGCTGCCCGGCGACCGACGTGACCGGCGTCTCCCACGGGATCTCCAGACCGAACGGCACCACGTGCACCGCCCCGGCCTTCACCTCGAAGGCCCCGCCCAGACGCACCTTGACGAACTCGATGTCCTGCTTGTGCTCCTGGTCGCCGCCCTCGACCTCGACGCGCGCCTGCAGCCCGACCGACAGGCCCTCGATCTGCTGGTCGACGCTGCCGCCCTGGATCCGCACCTCACCCTGGACGACCCCGCCCGGGACCACGTTCTCCTCGGTGAGCACCGTCTCCACAGTGGCCCCACCGGCACCCAGGCTCGCGAGCAGCTTCTTGAATCCCATGACTTCCACTCCTTCTCAGTCCTGACCCCTCATACGCGCGACGACCGTAACCGGTTCCCCAGTACGCTCGGCCGCCATGAGCGAGAGCCCCGACCGTACGCCGCTCCCACGCACCTTCTTCGACCGCCCCGTACTGGAGGTCGCCCCCGACCTCCTGGGCCGCACGCTCGTCCGCACCACAGAGGAAGGGCGCATGGAACTGCGCCTCACCGAGGTGGAGGCGTACGCCGGCGCGATCGACCCCGGCTCGCACGCCTTCCGCGGCCGCACCGCACGCAACGCCGTCATGTTCGGTCCGCCCGGTCACGCGTACGTCTACTTCACCTACGGCATGTGGCACTGCCTGAACCTGGTCTGCGGCCCCGAGGGCGAGGCGAGCGGCGTACTGCTCCGTGCGGGGGAAATCCTGCGGGGCGCCGACCAGGCCCGCCCCCGCCGCCGCTCGGCCCGCTCCGACCACGAGCTGGCCAAGGGCCCGGCCCGCCTCGCCACCGCCCTCGACGTCGCCCTCTCCCTGAACGGCACCGACGTCTGCGCCGGTCCCGACGCCCCCCTCGCCCTCCTCACCGGCACCCCACCACCCCCCTCCCTCATCCGTACCGGCCCCCGCACCGGCGTCGGCGGCGACGGCGCCCCCCACCCCTGGCGCTTCTGGCTCCTCGACGACCGCACCGTCAGCCCCTACCGCCCCCACACACCCCGCCGACGAAGGCTTGACTCTGGCCTCCCGAGCGACTAACGTGGCCCGAGCCGCTGGAAACGGGCCTGCTTGTTCAAGCACCCCGGAGCGGCCATCCACTACTGCAAGATGATCACCCCAATCGGGGTTCATTTGAGCTTTCCGAAATTCGTTTCGAATGACTCGATTATGAGCCTCCAGGGAAATCAGCTAACGTAGTGAACACGCCGAAAGGCGAAAGGCAGCCAACAGGCCACCGGATATGAAATCCGAACCGGAAACGGAACGGAAAACGATCTGGTAAGGTTGGAAACACGAAGGGAAAGCCCGGAGGAAAGCCCGAGAGGGTGAGTACAAAGGAAGCGTCCGTTCCTTGAGAACTCAACAGCGTGCCAAAAATCAACGCCAG
>NZ_JBHWAQ010000037.1:61036-68986 GCF_042743475.1 Streptomyces sp. NPDC059534 | reverse complement strand
CGGGTGCTGCGCGCGGACGCCCCGGCTATGGGGATCTACCCGGTCGGCCAGGGGCTGTGGTACGGCTGCCCGGGGGGTGGGGTGCGCCCGTCGGACGCACCCCACCCCCGGCCTGCGGGAACTACGGCCGCAGGCCGTGCTCCCGCGTCGCGTCCTCGTCGACCGGCGCGTCGAGGCGGGCGTCGAAGCGCGCCAGCGGCTGCGCCGCCTGGACGGCCGGGGCGGAGACGCCGGCCCAGGCCAGGATGCGGGCGGTGGCGTTCACGCGCTCGGATTCGACGAGCCCGGCGACGTTGGCGCCGTGGTTGGCGCCCGGCGCCACGTAGACGTAGCTGTCGCGCGCGCCCTTGCCGAGGCGGAACTGCTCGGAGCCCCAGGGGTCGTTGCCGCCGTAGACGAAGAGCATGTGGTTCGCGTTCTTGCGGACCCAGTCGTCGACGTCCCGCATGACCTGCGGCTTGAACTTCATGGGGATCTCACGCGGCACGAAGCTGCTGGCGGGCTGGTAGCCGTAGCGGCTCAGACCGTTCAGGTGCGGCTGCTTGATGGTGGGCGAGCCCAGCTCGGTCGCGGCCTGGTAGTAGTACGGCGTGTAGTACTCCAGGCCCTGGTCGGTGTAGGCGGACCAGCCGGAGTAGGCGTCGATCGTCTCGTAGACGGTGTCGTCGCTCGCGGTCGCCGCGTCCGGGATCTGGTCGCAGACGTCCTGGCCGTAGTACTGCCAGAAGCCCCAGACGAAGTCGAGGACGACGGCCTCGTACGCCTTGTCGAGCGAGCCGACCGTGTTGAAGGTGGCGCCCTCGGACTCGGCCCACGCCTGGTACTTCTTCTCCAGCGGCTCGCGGCGGACCAGTGCCTCGCGCTGCATGGCGTTCAGGCGGTCGCGGCAGTCCTTGGTGCCGACGTTCTCGAAGAACCGGTCGTAGGCCGAGTCCTCCTTGTTCACCACGTCGTTCGGGGCGACGTACGCGACGACGCCGTCCATGTCGCGCGGGTAGAAGCGCTCGTAGTAGGTGGCGGTCATGCCGCCCTTGGAGGCGCCGGTGGAGAGCCACTTCTGGCCGTAGATCTTCTTCAGCGCCGTGTAGATCCGGTGCTGGTCGCTGGCCGCCTGCCAGATGTCCAGCTTGGACCAGTCGGCGGGCTGCGGACGGGACGGCGTGAAGAAGCGGTACTCCATGGAGACCTGGTTGCCGTCGATGATCCGGGTCGGCTCGGTCCGGCTCGGCGTGGTGCTCAGGCCGTATCCGCTGGTGCGGAAGACGGTGGGGCGGCCGGTGTCCTTGTGCAGGAGCGACAGCCGCTGCTTGAACGTGCCCGCCCACGGGCGGTGGTGGTCGATCGGCTGGACGTACTCCAGGACGAAGTAGCGGTAGCCGGCGTACGGCTTCTCCTCGATCAGGCTCATCCCGGGGATCGCCAGGATGCGGTCCTTGATGTCCGTGCTCTGCGAGTCGGCGACGGACGTGCTGCCGGTCTCCGTGTCCGCGGCGGTGGCCACGCCGGTAGAGCCGACGGTGCCTATGAGCACCGAAAGCGACAGCAGCCATCTGAGCGACTTGCGCATTCGTCCTCCACTTGGTTCACAACGGTGTCGCGAACCTAGCGGGGGCAACGTGTGGACCGCCAGACCCAGTTGGTCCTTACCCTTGGACTTTCCTGCGTATCAGCACAGGATCCAGCCCGTGGCCCTGCCGATCCCGGCCACCGAAGCGTACGCGCGGACGCAGCGGTTGAGGGCGTGGACGGTGACGGGCCCGGTCTGCCGGTCGAACCGTCCGGCCCGGACGGCCGGGCGGCCGCCGCGCGGCTGGAGGGAGACCGTCATCGGCCGGCGGGCGCCGGGCCGCTTCGCGACGGTGACGGCGCAGACGTAGTGCCGCGTCCGGTAGACGCGCAGCTCGCCGGTGGCGAAGGCATAGGTCCTGGTGGGCCGCCCGTGGCAGACCGACGCGGCCTCGGCGGTCCCGGCGCCCGGTCCCGGACCGGGCAGCAGGAGCAGCGCGAGGGCGGCGAGGAGCGGGGCGAGCCCACGGGTGAGCAGCCGTCGGCCGCCGCGGCGGCGGCGTTCGGGCGTCGGGTCCGTGGTCATGGGTTCCCCTCCCGGGTGAATCGCCGTACGGGCATACGACGCACCCCGCGCCGGAATGGTTGCCTCCGGGGTGACGGGAGCGGCGGCGTCCTGCGCGGGACGGCGAGAGGGGGGACGGAACGGGGGTGGGAGACGGGCGCCCCGGGAAACGGCCGCGGCCGGCCGGGAGGAGGCCGGCCGGCCGCGTTCGGGTGCGTCCCGCGCGGTCAGACGCGCTCGGGCTGGGGCTCCCCGATGAAGGTGCTCCACAGCTCCGCGTACTGCCCGCCCAGGGCGAGGAGTTCCTCGTGGGTGCCGTCCTCCGCCACCCGGCCGTGGTCCATCACGACGACCCGGTCGGCGCGGGCCGCCGTGGTCAGGCGGTGGGCGACGACGAGCGTCGTCCGGCGGCCGGCGAGACGGTCGGTGGCCTGGTTGACCTGGGCCTCGGTGGCCAGGTCGAGGGCGGCGGTGGCCTCGTCGAGGAGCAGGATGTCGGGGTCGACGAGTTCGGCGCGGGCGAGGGCGATCAGCTGGCGCTGACCGGCCGACAGGTTCCGTCCGCGCTCGGCGACCTCGTGGAGGTAGCCGCCGTCGAGCGTGGCGATCATGTCGTGCGCCCCGACCGCGCGGGCCGCCGCCTCGACCTCGGCGTCGGTCGCCGCGGGGCGGCCGTACGCGATGGCGTCGCGGATCGTCCCGGCGAAGAGGTACGTCTCCTGCGGGACGACACCGAGCCGGTGGCGGTACGCGGCGAGGTCGAGGTCCCGCAGGTCGGTGCCGTCGGCGGTGACCCGGCCGCCCGTCGGGTCGTAGAACCGGGCGACCAGCTTGACCAGGGTCGACTTGCCCGCGCCGGTCTCGCCGACGAAGGCGACGGTCTGCCCGGCCGGGATGCGCAGGTCGATGCCGGTGAGCGCCTCCTCGCCCGCGTCGGCGGGGCCGTATCCGAAGGACACGTCCTCGAAGGCGATCTCGCCGCGCAGCGACAGCACGTCCAGCGGCGCGTCGGCGGCGGCCGTGGAGGTCGGCTCCTGGAGGAGTTCCTGCATCCGCTTCAGCGAGACGGCGGCCTGCTGGTATCCGTCGAAGACCTGCGAGAGCTGCTGCACGGGGGCGAAGAAGAGGTCGATGTAGAGGAGGTAGGCGACCAGGGCGCCGGTGGTGAGCGTGCCGGCCTCGATGCGGTTCGCGCCGACGACCATGACGGCGGCGGCCGCCCCCGAGGACAGCAGGGTGACGAACGGGAAGTAGACCGAGATCAGCCACTGCCCGCGGACGCGCGCCGCGCGGTACTCCTCGCTGCGGGCGGTGAACCGGTCCGCGACGGAGTCCTCGCGGCGGAACGCCTGCACGATGCGGAGACCGGAGACGGACTCCTGGAGGTCGGCGTTGACGATGCTGATCCGGTCGCGGGCCAGCTCGTACGCCCGCACGCTCGACCGGCGGAAGAAGTAGGTGGCGAACGCGAGGACCGGCAGCGTCGCGAAGACGACCAGGGCGAGCTGGAGGTCGAGCACCAGCAGCGCGACCATGATCCCGAAGAAGGTGACGACCGAGACGAAGGCGGTGACCAGACCGGTCTGCAGGAACGTCGACAGGGCGTCCACGTCGGTCGTCATCCGGGTCATGATCCGGCCGGTGAGCTCGCGCTCGTAGTAGTCCAGGCCGAGCCGCTGGAGCTGGGCGAAGATCTTCAGACGCAGCGCGTAGAGCACCCGCTCGCCGGTCCGGCCGGTCATCCGGGTCTCGGCGGTCTGCGCGACCCACTGCACGAGCACGGTGACCAGGGCCAGCGCGGAGGCCGCCCAGACCGCGCCGATCGCGAGCCGGTTCACGCCCTCGTCGATGCCGTGCCGGATCAGGACGGGCAGCAGCAGGCCCGCGCCGGCGTCGAGGGCGACCAGGCCGAGGCTGATGAGCAGCGGGGCGCCGAAGCCGCGGAGCAGCCGGCGCAGCCCGTAGGCGTCCTCGGGCGAGACGGCCCGGGCCTCGTCGATGCCGGGGGTGTCGGCGGCGGGCGGCAGGGCGGCGACGGCGGCGAGCAGCTCGGGGGTGGCGCCGGGCGCCGTGCTCTCCCGGTCGGCGGCCGCGTCCCGTACCCACAGGGTGGGGGTGATGCCCCGCTCGGCGTCGAATTCGGCGTCCAGTTCGGCCCGCAGCGTGCGGTCCTCGGGGAGCTCGGCCGGCGCGGCCGCGTGGCCGGGCGAGACGGCGCCCAGCTCGTCGGGGTCCGTGAGGAGACGGCGGTAGAGCTCGGAGCGCTCCTCCAGCTCCTCGTGGGTGCCGATGTCGGAGAGGCGGCCGCCGTCGAGGACGGCGATCCGGTCGGCGAGGCCGAGGGTGGAGCGGCGGTGCGCGATGAGCAGGGTCGTGCGGCCCGCCATCACCGACTTCAGGGCCTCGTGGATCTCGTGCTCGACCTTGGCGTCGACGGCGGAGGTGGCGTCGTCGAGGAGGAGCAGCCGGGGGTCGGTGAGGATCGCGCGGGCGAGGGCGACGCGCTGGCGCTGGCCGCCGGAGAGCGTGAGGCCGTGCTCGCCGACCCGGGTGTCGTATCCCTCGGGCAGCTCGGCGATGAACCGGTCGGCCTGGGCGGCGCGGGCGGCGGTCTCGATCTGCTCCTGGGTGGCGTCGGGGACGCCGTACGCGATGTTGGCCCGGACCGTGTCCGAGAAGAGGAAGGAGTCCTCGGGGACGAGGCCGACGGCGGCGCGCAGCGAGTCGAGGGTGAGCTCGCGGACGTCGTGGCCGCCGACGAGGACGGCGCCGTGGGTGACGTCGTAGAAGCGCGGCAGGAGGAGCGAGACGGTCGACTTGCCGGAGCCGGAGGCGCCGACGACGGCGACGGTCTCGCCGGAGCGGATCTCCAGGGAGAACCCGTCGAGGACGGGGCGCCCGTCCTCGTACGCGAAGGACACGTCGTCGAACTCGACGGTGGCGGGCGCGTCCGCCGGGAGTTCCTTGGTGCCGTCCTCGATGACCGGCTCGGTGTCGATGAGCTCGACGACCCGGTCGACGCCGGCCCGGGCCTGCTGGCCGACGGTGAGGACCATGGCGAGCATCCGGACCGGTCCGACGAGCGAGGCGAGGTAGGAGGAGAAGGCGACGAAGGTGCCGAGGGTGATCTGCCCGCGGTAGGCGAGCCAGCCGCCGAGGGCGAGGACGGCGACCTGGCCGAGGGCGGGGACGGCCTGGAGGGCGGGGGTGTACTTCGCGTTCAGCCGGATCGTCCGCAGTCGCCCGGCGAACAGCTTGCTCCCGGCCTCGCGGATCTTCCCGGTCTCCTGGTCCTCCTGCCCGAAGCCCTTCACGACCCGCACGCCGGTCACGGCCCCGTCGACGACGCCGGCGACGACGGCGGCCTGCTGCTGCGCGTGCCAGGTGGCCGGGTGGAGGCGGGTGCGGCTGCGCTTGGCGATGAACCACAGGGCGGGGGCGACGGCGAGCGCGACGAGGGTCAGCGGCAGCGACAGCCAGGCCATCACCGCCAGCGAGATGAAGAACAGCAGGAAGTTCCCGATGGTCATCGGGAGCATGAACAGCAGGCCCTGGATCAGCTGCAGGTCACTGGTGGCCCGTCCGACGACCTGCCCCGTGGACAGCTCGTCCTGCCGGCGCCCGTCCAGCCGGGTGATCGTCCGGTACATGTCCGTGCGCAGGTCGTGCTGGATGTCGAGGGCGAGGCGCCCGCCGTAGTAGCGGCGGATGTAGGTGAGGACGTACACGACGACCGCGGCGCCCACCAGGAGTCCGGTCCAGACCCCGAGGTCCCGGGTCTTCGTCCCGATCACGTCGTCGATGATCACCTTGGTCAGCAGCGGCACCAGGGCGAGCACGGCCATGCCGGCCAGGGAGGACCCCAGCGCGAGCAGCGTGTTCGCCTTGTACCGCCACGCGTACCCGGCCAGCCTCCGAGCCCACCCCTGCTGTTCCCGCCCGACCGCTGCCACGAGTGGCCTCCCGTTCGTCCTTCTCTACCGGAAGACCCAACACGGCCGACGTGCGATTTCATCCCGCCGCAACAATCGGCCGGCGGCGGGGCGGGGCGTCACAGGTGGGTCGGCTCGAACATCCGCAGCAGGGCGGGGAGGACGACGACCGAGGGGCCGGGGGCCGCCAGGGCCTCGGCCAGGTCCGACGCCAGGGTGTCCGGGGACGTGAGGGTGGCGGGGACGCCGAAGGACTCGGCCAGGGCGACGAAGTCGGGGCGGGCGAGTTCGGTGCCCGTGGTCTCGCCGAACGCGTCCGTCATGTACTCGCGGAGGATGCCGTAACCGCCGTCGTCGACGATCAGCCAGGTGACGTCGAGGCCGTACTGCTTCGCCGTGGCCAGCTCGGCGATCGAGTACATCGCGCCGCCGTCGCCGGAGACGGCGAGGACCGGCCCCGCCGGGTCGGCGACGGCCGCGCCGAGGGCGGCGGGGAAGGCGTAGCCGAGGCCGCCGGCGCCCTGGGCGGAGTGCATGGTGTTCGGGCGTCGGGCGTCGAAGGCCGACCAGGCCCAGTACGCCAGGATCGTCATGTCCCAGAAGCTCGGGGCCCGGTCCGGCAGCGCCTGCCGGACCGCCGCGACGACCCGCTGTTCCAGGCCGAGGTCCTGGGCGGCGATCCGCTCCCGGACCTTGGCCAGGACGGCCGCGACCCGCTCGGACGCGGTCGGGTCCGTGCGCCGCTCGGCCGTCTCCAGGAGGGCCTGGAGGGCGAGCCGGGCGTCCGCGTGGATGCCGAGCGCCGGGTGGTTGGACTCCAGCTTCCCGGCGTCGGCCTCGATCTGGATCACCCGGCCGCGCGGGGCGAAGGTGTGGTAGTTCGAGGACAGCTCGCCGAGGCCCGAGCCGACGACGAGGAGGACGTCGGCGTCCTCCAGGAAGTCGGTGGTGTGCCGGTCCTCCAGCCAGGACTGGAGCGAGAGCGGGTGCTCCCAGGGGAAGGCGCCCTTGCCGCCGAAGGTGGTGACGACGGGCGCGTCGATCAGCTCCGCCAGGGCGCGCAGCTTGCCGGAGGCGTCGGAGCGTACGACTCCGCCGCCCGCGATGATCACCGGCCGGGCCGCCCTCGACAGCAGGTCCGCCGCGACGGCCGTCAGCTCGGGGCGCGGCGCGGCCTCCTCGGGCGTCGCGTCCATCGCCGTGACCACGGGCAGCGTGGTCGGCGCGAGCAGCACGTCCTGCGGGATCTCCACCCACACCGGCCCGTGCGGGGCGGTGAGCGCCGACTCCCAGGCCGCCGCGATCGCGGACGGGATCTGGGACTGCGTACGGACGGTGTGGACGGACTTCACGACGTCCCGGAAGGAGGACTGCTGGTCGCGCAGCTCGTGGAGGTAGCCGTGCCGGCCGCCGCCGAGCCCGGCCGCCGGGATCTGGCTGCCGATCGCGAGGACCGGGGCGGAGGCGGCGGCCGCCTCCTGGAGCGCGGCCAGCGACATGAGCGCGCCGGGGCCGGTGGAGAGGAACAGCGGGGCGGCCTCGCCGGTGATCCGGCCGTACGCGTCGGCGGCGAAGCCCGCGTTGTTCTCGACGCGGAGGCCGACGTACCGGAGGGAGGAGCGGCGCAGCGCGTCGAACATGCCCAGGGCGTGCTGGCCGGGGAGACCGAAGACGGTGGCCGCGCCGAGGCCGGAGAGGGTCTCGATGACCAGGTCGCCGCCGGTGCGGCCCTTCGGCGGGTCGAGCGCGGCGGCGGTCTGCGCGGGGGTGGGGCGCAGCACGAGGTCGTGGTCGTGGGTCATGGGACGTCCCTGGCTGGTCGGTCGGCGGCCGTACGGTCGGGGGGGGGGGGGGGGGGCGGGCCCGCCGCCCCCCCCGGGCGAGGGCGGCCGGCCCGCGCACGCCCCCAGGGCGCGCCGAGACTGGGAGCATAGAATGAGCGATGTG
>NZ_JBHWAQ010000037.1:0-61026 GCF_042743475.1 Streptomyces sp. NPDC059534 | reverse complement strand
GTGGGGGCGGGGGGGGGGGCGGGTCCGGTGGCGGCGGGGCGCGGGGCCCCCCCCCCCCCCCCCCCCCGACCCGGGAGGTTACTTCGCCGTGCGGCTCTCCGCGATCTGGCGGGACATGATCGTCGTCAGCTCGTAGGCGGTGTGCGAGGCGGCGACGGCGGTGATCTCCGCGTGGTCGTAGGCCGGGGCGACCTCGACGACGTCGGCGGAGACGAGGTTGCAGGAGGAGAGGCCGCGCAGGATCTCCAGGAGCTCGCGGGAGGTCATGCCGCCGGCCTCGGGGGTGCCGGTGCCGGGCGCGTGGGCCGGGTCGAGGCAGTCGATGTCGATGGAGATGTACAGCGGGCGGTCGCCGATGCGCTGGCGCAGCTGGTCGGCGACCTCGTCGGCGCCGCGCCGGTAGACGTCGGACGAGGTGACGATGCCGAAGCCGAGCTTCTCGTCGTCGGTGAGGTCCTGCTTGCCGTAGAGCGGGCCGCGGGTACCGACGTGGGAGAGGGCGGAGGTGTCGAGGATGCCCTCCTCGACGGCCCGGCGGAACGGGGTGCCGTGGGTGTACTCGGCGCCGAAGTAGGTGTCCCAGGTGTCGAGGTGCGCGTCGAAGTGGAGCAGGGCGACCGGGCCGTGCTTCTTGGCGACGGAGCGCAGCAGGGGCAGCGCGATGGTGTGGTCGCCGCCGAGGGTCATCATCCGGGCGCCGGTGCCGAGGAGGTCGTCGGCGGCGGCCTCGATGGTCTCGACGGCCTCGTGGATGTTGAACGGGTTGGCGGCGATGTCGCCGGCGTCCGCGACCTGGGCGAGGGCGAACGGGGAGGCGTCCTGCGCCGGGTTGTACGGGCGCAGCAGGCGGGATGCCTCGCGGATGGCGTTGCCGCCGAAGCGGGCGCCGGGCCGGTAGGAGACACCGCTGTCGAAGGGGACGCCGACCACGGCGATGTCGGCGGTGCCGACCTCGTCGAGTCGCGGCAGGCGGGCGAACGTCGCGGGACCGGCGTACCGCGGGACGCGGGACGAGTCGATCGGGCCGCGCGGGGTGTTCTGGTCGCTGCTGCTCATGGCCGGGGTCCTCCTGGGGTGTCGTTGGGTCCGGCTCGACCGTAAGTCGCCCGAAAGCGACATTGAAGTGTACGTTTCCTCCACTGTACGGGCGTGTGATGTACGAAGGGTCCAGCTCATGACCACCGCGGACGGCTCCCCCACTCCCCCCGCCCCACCGGTTCCGCTCGCCGAGCTGCTCGCCCGCGGGGAGCTGGGGCTGCGGCTGCTCGCCGGGCCCGACGACGTGCCGCTGCACTGGGTGCACACCTCGGAGATGGCCGACCCCTATCCGTATCTCCTCGGCGGCGAGCTGCTCATGACGGCGGGCGTGCAGCTCGCCGACCCGGCGCACTACGTGCGGCGGGTGGCGCAGGCGGGGGCGGCGGCGCTCGCGTTCGGCGTGACACCGGTCTACGACACGGTGCCGCCGGAGCTCGTGGAGGCGTGCGCGGCCGAGGGTCTGCCGCTGGTCGAGGTGCCGCCGAGGACGCCGTTCACGGCGGTGGCCCGGGCGCTGTGGCGGCTGATGGCCGAGGCCAGGCTGCGCGAACTGCGCCGGGTGACCGAGGCGCAGCAGTCCCTCGCGGCCGCCGCCGCCCGGCCCGCCCCCGTCCCCGCGGTGCTCGGCGCCCTCGCCTCCCGGCTCGCGGGACGGGCGGTGCTCTTCGGGGCGGACGGCACGGAGTCGGCGGCCGCCGGCCGGGAGGTCCCGGCGGGGGCGGCGCGGGCCCTGCGCGAGCTGGCCGGGGTCCTCGGCCCGCGCCCGGGCGGGCCCGCGTCGGCGAGCGGCGACGGGGGCGGGCTGCGGCTCGCCGCGTACGCGCTGGGCGGCGGGGACGGGCTGACGCTCGGGGTGGCGACGGAGCGGCGCGGCTCCGGCGACCACACGATCGCGGGCGTCGCCGTCGTCCTGCTCTCCCTCCTGACCGCCCCGCACCGCGGCGCGGACGCGGCCGTACGGGACGGGGCGCTGGTCCGGCTCCTCCTCGGCGCGGCCCCGGCGGACGTCGCCGCCTCCCTCGGCGACGGCCCCTGGACGGTCGTCCACGCCCGCGGCGGCGACGGCACCCCCTTCGCGGCGGCCTCGCTCGCGGCGGCGCTGGGCACCCCGCTGGTGGACGCGGGCCCGGGCCCGGAGACCGGCCCCGGTCCGGGCCCGGGCACCGTTCGGCTGCTGCTGCCCGCCTCGGTCGAGGTGGCCGCCCAGCCGGGGTGGACGCTCGGGGTCGGCGCGCCCGTCGGGGCGGCGGAGCTGGCCGCCGGGGAGGCGCAGGCGGCGCGGGCGCTGAGCCGGGCGGAGGCCACCCGGGCGGCTCTGGTGCGGCACCGGGAGAACGGCCTGGCCGGCCTGGTGGACCGGGACGAGGCCGCCGCGTACGCCCGGGGCGTGCTGGCCCCGCTCGGCGAACCCCTCACCGAGACCCTCCGGGTCTGGCTCTCCCTGCACGGCGGCTGGGACCGGACGGCGGTGGCGACCGGCCTGCACCGGAACACGGTCCGGCAGCGGATCGCCCGCTGCGCCGCGCTCCTCGACCGGGATCTGGACGATCCGGACGTACGGATGGAGCTGTGGTTCGCATTGCACTCGGCGCCGAACGCTGGACAGAGGGGTTGACTGGTCGGTAACTTCGTACCCACACCCCTGAGCAAGCGCTTAGACAGCTGGGCCCGCCCCGCACACCGGAGGAGTCGCACCGTGCGCCGTACCGTATTCAACGAGGACCACGAGGCGTTCCGGGAGACCATCCGCGCCTTCATCGAAGCCGAGGTCGTCCCGGTCTACGACGAGTGGTTCGCCGCGGGCCAGGCGCCGCGCGAGTTCTACGACAAGCTCGGCGAGCTGGGCATCTTCGGCATCAACGTGCCCGAGGAGTTCGGCGGCGCGGGTCTGGACACCCACAAGTTCGAGGCCGTCCTGTACGAGGAGACCTCGCGCGCGGGCGTCCAGTTCGGCGGCTCCGGCGTCCACGTGCTGCTCGCCCTGCCGTACATCAAGATGCTCTCCACCGACGAGCAGAAGAAGCGCTTCCTGCCGAAGTTCGTCACCGGCGAGGAGATGTGGGCGCTCGCCATGACCGAGCCGGGCACCGGCTCCGACGTCGCGGGCATGAAGACCACCGCCAAGCTCTCCGAGGACGGCACCCACTACGTCCTCAACGGCTCCAAGACCTTCATCACCGGCGGCGTCCACGCCGACCGCGTGATCGTCTGCGCCCGCACCTCCGCCCCCTCGGCCGAGGACCGCCGCTTCGGCATCTCCCTCTTCGCCGTGGACACCAAGTCCGAGGGCTACTCCATCGGCCGCAAGCTGGACAAGCTCGGCCTGCGCACCTCCGACACGGCCGAGCTGGCCTTCGTCGACGTCAAGGTGCCCGTCGAGGACCTGCTCGGCGAGGAGGGCAAGGGCTTCTACTACCTCGGCCACAACCTCGCCTCCGAGCGCTGGGGCATCGCCTTCGGCGCGTACGCGCAGGCCAAGGCCGCCGTCCGGTTCGCCCAGCAGTACGTCACCGACCGCACGGTCTTCGGCAAGCCGGTCGCGTCCTTCCAGAACACCAAGTTCGAACTGGCCGCCTGCCAGGCCGAGGTCGACGCCGCCGAGGCCGTCGCCGACCGCGCCCTGGAGGCCCTGGACGCGGGCGAGCTGTCCCCGGCCGAGGCCGCGAGCGCCAAGCTCTTCTGCACCGAGGTCGCGCACCGCGTCATCGACCGCTGCCTCCAGCTGCACGGCGGCTACGGCTACATGAACGAGTACCCGATCGCCCGCCTGTACGCCGACAACCGCGTCAACCGCATCTACGGCGGCACCAGCGAGATCATGAAGTCGATCATCGCCAAGTCGATGGGCCTGTAAGTGCCCCCTTCGCACACGGCACTGGATGACCTGCTCGATCTGCTCGATCTGGAGCGGATCGAGCAGGACATCTTCCGGGGCGAGTCCCGCACCTCGATCGTCCCCCGCGTCTTCGGCGGCCAGGTGGCCGCCCAGGCGCTGGTGGCCGCGGGCCGCACCGTGCCCGAGGACCGCCTCGCGCACTCCCTGCACGCGTACTTCCTGCGGCCCGGCGACCCCGGCGCGCCGATCGTCTACACGGTCGACCGCATCCGCGACGGCCGGTCCTTCACCACCCGCCGCGTCGTCGCCGTCCAGCACGGCCACCCGATCTTCCACCTCTCCGCCTCCTTCCAGGCGTACGAGGAGGGGCTCGACCACCAGGACCCCATGCCGGCCGCGCCGGACCCGGAGTCCTTGCCGACGGCCGCCGAGATGCTCCCCCGGCACCTGCCGCAGGAGGTCGCGGACCGGCTCGTCGAGGCACGGGCCGCGGTCGACCTGCGGTACGCCGACACCCCGCCCTGGGGCTCGGTCGGGGAGCGCCGCGAACCGCGCTCCCAGGTGTGGTTCCGCACCAACGGCAAACTCGCCGACGACCACCTGCTGCACGTCTGCCTGGCGACGTACGTCTCCGACATGACGCTGCTCGACTCCGTCCTGCTCGCGCACGGGCGGGGCGGCTGGGCCGTCGGCGACGTGGTCGGGGCCTCCCTCGACCACGCGATGTGGTTCCACCGGCCCTTCCGCGCCGACGAATGGCTCCTGTACGACCAGGAGTCGCCGTCCGCCTCCGCCGGCCGCGGCCTCGGCCAGGCCCGGATCTGGACGCAGGACGGCAGGCTCGCGATCTCGGTGATCCAGGAGGGTGTCGTTCGCGTTCCGCGCCGATGACCGGACATACCGTCCGATCCATGGCGGAACAGAGCGAGAGCACGTCCACGGTGATCGTGGCGGCGGCGGCGAACCTGGGGATCGCCGCCGCCAAAGCCGTCGCCGGCATCGTCAGCGGATCCAGCGCGATGCTCTCGGAGGCCGCCCACTCGGTCGCCGACACCGTCACCGAGGTCATGCTGCTCACCGCGCTCAAGCGCAGCGACAAGCCGGCCGACGAGGACCACCCCGTCGGCTACGCGGGCGAACGGTACGTCTGGGCCCTGCTCGCCGCCGTCGCCACCTTCGTCGGCGGCGCCGTCTTCTCCGTCTACGACGGCATCCACACCCTCGCCCACGGCGAGGAACTCGGCGACCCGACGATCTCCTACATCGTCCTCGCCGTCTCCTTCGTACTGGAGGGCTTCTCCCTCCGGACCGGCATCCAGCAGGTCAAGGCCGAGGCGGAACGGGCACAGGCCCCCTTCACCCGCTACCTGCGGCTCACCCCCGACACCACCGTCAAGGCCGTCGTCATGGAGGACTCCGCCGCCCTCGCCGGACTCATGCTGGCGGCCGGCGGCCTCCTCGGCGTCCAGATCACCGGCTCCAGCGTCTGGGACGGCGTCGCCTCCATCCTCATCGGCGCGCTGCTCGTGTACGTGGCCTGGGTCCTCGGCCGCTCCAACGCCGAACTCCTCATCGGCCGGCCGCTCCCGAAGCACCTGCGGGCCGAGGTCCGCGAGGAACTGCTCTCCGTCCCGCACATCGTGGACGTCATCGACCTGACGACGCTCATCCAAGGGCCCGGCGAGGTCCTGATCGCGGCGAAGGTCGACTTCCGGGACGTCTCCTCGGCCGCGCAGGTCGAGTGGGCGTGCGAGGACGCCGAGGAGCAGCTCCGCGAACGCTTCCCCTCGATCCGCCGCGTCTACCTCGACCCGACGCCGGGCGTGGAGCAGCGGCGGAACGGGCCGCCGGAGTAGGCCCGTCAGGCGAGGCCCGCCGCGTCCAGGGTGTAGGCGGTCATCGGCTCGTAGAAGCGCGGGTCGACGACGTGGTCGTCGAGGGGGATGGTGACCTGCATGGTGCCCTCGGCCTCGCCGATGAAGAGGGCGGGGTCGTTGCAGTCCGCGTAGCCGACGGAGTCGATGCCCCGCTGCCCCGCCCGCCCCGCCCAGCCGTGGTCGGCGATGACGAGGTCGGGCCGCCCGCCCTCGCCGAGCGCGTCGAGGATCGCGTTCATCGGTTCCGGGGAGTGGGTGTGCCAGAGGCTGGCCCCGCGTTCGAAGACGGCGACGTCGGCGAACTGGACGACGTATCCCTCGTCGGCGATCAGTCCGCCGGGGATGCGGACGATGTCGCAGCCGCGGGCGCGCAGCGCGGCGGCGACGCGGCTGTGGACGTCGATGAGGGCGCCGGGGTGGCCGGTCGCGAAGAGGACGCGTTCCTTGGCGGCGGCGGCCTTGCGCAGCCGGGCGGCCATCCGGTCGAGGGCGTCGACGGTCAGCTCGGGGTCGATGGTGTCCTGGCCGGCGCGGTGGGCGGGATCGTCGACGACGCCGCAGCGCTCGGCCATGACGGCGAGCACGTCCTGTTCGTCGGTCCAGCGGTCGCCGAGTTCGAGGCCGAGCCAGTAGTGCCGGTCGCCGTTGGCGAGCTTGCGGTAGTGGGAGAGGTTGTTGTCGCGCGGTGTGGCGACGTCTCCCGCGATCCGGGTGCGGACGAGGTGCTCGACAAGGGCGGGGCGGCTGAGTATCGGCATGGGGCCATTCTGTCCGAGCGCCGGATGTCCCGGGCAACCGGTTCCGGCCCGTGGACCGGTGGGTGTCAGCCGCCCAGCGCGCCGAACGCCCCGTGGGCCAGCCGCCGCAGGAGGTCCTCCATGGGTCCGCGGCCCAGCGCGGCCAGGTGGGGGGTCGAGTTGAGCAGGCCGAAGACGGCGTGGACGGCGGTCCTGGCCTCGGATTCCCCGGCGCCGGGGTGGAGTTCGCGGACCGCGGTCACCCAGAGTTCCACGTACTGGCGCTGGAGCTGGCGGACCCGCTTGCGGTCCTCGTCCTTGAGCCGGTCGAGCTCGCGGTCGTGGAGGGTGATCAGCGGCCGGTCGTCGAGGGCGAAGTCGATGTGCCCGTCGATGAGGGAGCCGAGCAGGGCGGCGGGGTCGCCGTCCGCTTCGCCGACGCGCAGGCGGCCGCCGTCGAGGAGGCGCTCGCTGATGCCGACGAGCAGTTCGGCGAGCATCGCGTCCTTGCCGGGGAAGTGGCGGTAGAGGCCGGGCCCGCTGATGCCGACGGCGGCTCCTATCTCGTCGACGCCGACGCCGTGGAAGCCGCGCGCCGCGAAGAGGCGGGCGGCTTCCCTGAGGATCTGCTCGCGCCGCGTCGGGGCATCGGTCCTGCCGGTGGCCATCGGGGTCGTGGTCATGGATTCGATTCTAGACAACCCCGTTAGCGGTCGTTAACCTGAGCGATATACGTTAACGCTCATTAACCGAGCAAGGGAGCTCGAGGGATGCAGCAGGCACCTGTGCTGACGAGCGCGGCGGACCCCGCGTCCGCGGCCTGGCAGGCCAATGAGGCGGCCCATCACGAGCTGGCGGCGACCCTGCGCGCCAAGCTCGCGGCGGCCGCCCTGGGTGGCGGTGAGAAGTCCCGGGCCCGGCACACCGCGCGCGGGAAGCTGCTGCCTCGGGACCGGGTGGACACCCTCCTCGACCCGGGCTCGCCCTTCCTGGAGCTGGCCCCGCTCGCGGCGGACGGCATGTACGGCGGGCAGGCCCCGGCCGCCGGTGTCATCGCGGGCATCGGCCGGGTCTCCGGCCGCGAGTGCGTGATCGTCGCCAACGACGCGACCGTCAAGGGCGGCACGTACTACCCGATGACGGTGAAGAAGCACCTGAGGGCCCAGGAGGTGGCGCTGGAGAATCGTCTCCCCTGCCTGTACCTGGTCGACTCGGGCGGCGCCTTCCTGCCGATGCAGGACGAGGTCTTCCCCGACCGGGAGCACTTCGGCCGGATCTTCTTCAACCAGGCCCGGATGTCCGGCGCGGGCATCCCGCAGATCGCGGCGGTCATGGGCTCGTGCACGGCGGGCGGCGCGTACGTCCCGGCGATGAGCGACGAGGCCGTGATCGTGCGGGACCAGGGCACGATCTTCCTGGGCGGCCCGCCGCTGGTGAAGGCGGCGACCGGCGAGGTCGTCACCGCCGAGGAGCTGGGCGGCGGCGAGGTCCACTCGCGGATCTCCGGCGTCACCGACCATCTGGCGGAGGACGACGCCCACGCCCTGCGCATCGTCCGGAACATCGTCGCCACCCTGCCCGAGCGCGGCCCGCTGCCGTGGTCGGTCGAGCCGGCCGAGGAGCCCAAGGTCGACCCGTACGGGCTGTACGGCGCGGTGCCGGTGGACTCGCGCACCCCGTACGACGTGCGGGAGGTCATCGCCCGGGTCGTGGACGGCTCCCGCTTCCAGGAGTTCAAGTCCGAGTACGGGCAGACGCTGATCACCGGCTTCGCGCGGATCCACGGCCACCCGGTGGGCATCGTCGCCAACAACGGCATCCTGTTCGCGGAGTCCGCCCAGAAGGGCGCCCACTTCATCGAGCTGTGCGACCAGCGGGGCATCCCGCTGGTGTTCCTCCAGAACATCACGGGCTTCATGGTCGGCAAGGCGTACGAGCACGGCGGCATCGCCAAGCACGGCGCCAAGATGGTGACGGCCGTGGCCACCACCCGGGTCCCGAAGCTGACGGTCGTCGTCGGCGGCTCGTACGGCGCGGGCAACTACTCGATGTGCGGCCGGGCGTACTCCCCCCGCTTCCTGTGGATGTGGCCGAACGCCAAGATCTCGGTCATGGGCGGCGAGCAGGCCGCGTCCGTCCTCGCGACCGTCAAGCGCGACCAGCTCGGCGACGAGTGGAGCGCGGCGGAGGAGGAGGCGTTCAAGGCCCCGATCCGCGAGCAGTACGAGAGCCAGGGCAACGCCTACTACGCGACCGCCCGACTGTGGGACGACGGCGTCATCGACCCGATGGAGACCCGTCAGGTCCTCGGCCTCGCCCTGACCGCCTGTGCCAACGCGCCCCTGGGTGACCCCCAGTTCGGCGTCTTCCGGATGTGAAGGGCCCCCAGAAGATGCAGAGCATGTTCGACACCGTCCTCGTGGCCAACCGGGGCGAGATCGCCGTCCGCGTCATCCGCACCCTGCGGGAGATGGGCGTGCGCTCCGTGGCCGTCTACAGCGACGCGGACGCCGACGCCCGGCACGTACGGGAGGCGGACACGGCCGTACGGATCGGTCCGCCGCCGGCCGCGGAGTCGTATCTGTCCGTGCCGGCGCTGCTCGACGCGGCCCGCCGCACCGGTGCGCAGGCCGTCCACCCCGGCTACGGCTTCCTCGCCGAGAACGCCGGCTTCGCGCAGGCGTGCGCCGACGCCGGTCTGGTCTTCATCGGCCCCACCGCCGCGGCGATCTCCCTCATGGGCGACAAGATCCGCGCGAAGGCGACCGTGAAGGCGGCGGGCGTCCCGGTCGTGCCGGGCGCCGCCGACCCCGAGCTGGAGGCGGCCGCCCGCGAACTGGGCGCCCCCGTCCTGCTCAAGCCCAGCGCGGGCGGCGGCGGCAAGGGCATGCGGCTCGTCCGGGACCTCTCGGTCCTGACGGACGAGATCGCGGCGGCCCGCCGCGAGGCCCGTTCCTCGTTCGGCGACGACACCCTGCTCGTGGAGCGGTGGATCGACCGCCCCCGGCACATCGAGATCCAGGTCCTGGCGGACACCCACGGCAACGTGATCCACCTCGGCGAGCGCGAGTGCTCCCTCCAGCGCCGCCACCAGAAGATCATCGAGGAGGCGCCCAGCGTCCTCCTCACCCCGGAGATCCGCGCGTCGATGGGCGCCGCGGCGGTCGAGGCGGCGCGCTCCTGCGGCTATGTCGGCGCGGGCACCGTCGAGTTCATCGTCCCCGGCGGCGACCCCTCCTCGTACTACTTCATGGAGATGAACACCCGTCTCCAGGTCGAGCACCCGGTCACCGAGCTCGTCACGGGCGTCGACCTGGTGGAGTGGCAGCTGCGGGTGGCGGCGGGCGAGCCGCTCCCCTTCGCCCAGGACGACATCCGTCTGGACGGCTGGGCGATCGAGGCCCGGGTCTGCGCGGAGGACCCGTCCCGGGGCTTCCTGCCCTCCGGCGGCACGGTCCTCTCCCTGCACGAGCCGCAGGGCGACGGTGTCCGCACCGACTCGGGCCTGTCCGAGGGGACCGAGGTCTCCTCCCTGTACGACCCGATGCTCTCCAAGGTCATCGTGCACGCGCCCACCCGCGAGGCGGCCCTGCGCAAGCTGCGCGCCGCCCTCGCCTCCACCGTCACCCTCGGCGTCCCCACGAACGCCGGCTTCCTGCGTCGTCTCCTGGCCCATCCGGACGTCGTCGCCGGCCGGCTGGACACCGGGCTGGTCGAGCGGGACGCGGACAGCCTGGTCCCGTCCGGCGTCCCGGACGAGGTGTACGCGGCGGCGGCGGCCGTACGGCGCGCGGCGCTGACCCCGGAGCCCCGGGAGGGCTGGACGGACCCGTTCTCGGTGCCGGACGGCTTCCGCCTCGGCGGCACGCCGAAGCCCCTGGCGTTCCCGGTCCGGGTGTCGGGGCTCGAACCCGTCACGGTGGACGCGCCCGCCGGCGGGCGGGTCACCGACACCGCGGTGACGGTGACGGTGGACGGGATCACCCATCACTTCCGGCGGGCCGGCGGCTGGCTCGGCCGGGACGGCGACTCCTGGCACGTGCTGGACCACGACCCCGTCGAGGCCGCGCTCAGCGGGGCGAGGCACGGGGGCGCGGACACGCTCGCGGCGCCGATGCCGGGGACCGTGACCGTCGTGAAGGTGGCGGTCGGGGACGAGGTCGAGGCCGGGCAGAGCCTGCTCGTGGTGGAGGCGATGAAGATGGAGCACGTCATCTCCGCCCCGCACGCCGGCACCGTCACCGAGCTGGACGTCACGCCCGGCACCACCGTCGCCATGGACCAGATCCTTGCCGTGGTGACGCCCCGCGAGGAGGAGGACGCGTGAGCCTGCCGATGACCGTGAGGGATCCCTCTCTCCCCGCCCGGGTCCGGATCCACGAGGTCGGGGCGCGGGACGGGCTGCAGAACGAGAAGACGTCGGTGCCGACCGCCGTGAAGGCGGAGTTCGTCCGGCGGCTGGCCGCCGCGGGGCTGACGACCGTGGAGGCGACCAGTTTCGTGCACCCGAAGTGGGTGCCCCAGCTGGCGGACGCGGAGGAGCTGTTCCCGCTGGTCCGGGATCTTCCGGTGCGGCTCCCGGTGCTGGTGCCGAACGAGCGCGGCCTGGACCGGGCGCTCGCGCTCGGCGTCCGGGAGATCGCCGTGTTCGGCTCCGCCACCGAGTCCTTCGCGAAGGCCAACCTCAACCGGACGGTCGACGAGGCGCTCGCGCTGTTCGCGCCGACCGTCACCCGGGCCATAGAGGCCGGGCTCCGGGTCCGCGGCTATCTCTCGATGTGCTTCGGCGACCCCTGGGAGGGGGCCGTGCCGATCGAGCAGGTCGTCCGGGTCACCAAGGCCCTGGCCGAGATGGGCTGTGACGAGCTGAGCCTCGGCGACACGATCGGTGTCGCCACCCCCGGCCATGTCGGCGCCCTCCTGACGGCGCTGAACGACGCCGGGGTCCCCACCTCCCGTATCGCCGTGCACTTCCACGACACGTACGGGCAGGCCCTGTCCAACACCCTGGCCGCGCTGCGGCACGGGGTGACCACGGTCGACGCCTCCGCCGGCGGCCTCGGCGGCTGCCCGTACGCGAAGAGCGCGACCGGCAATCTCGCCACCGAGGATCTCGTGTGGATGCTCGACGGTCTCGGTATCGAGACCGGGGTCGATCTGGCCGCCCTCACCGCCACGAGCGGGTGGATGGCCGAACAACTGGGCCGCCCCAGCCCGTCCCGTACCGTCCGTGCCCTCTCCCACAAGGAGTGACGAAACCCATGTCCCTCGACCACCGGCTCACCGAAGAGCACGAGGAACTCCGCCGCACTGTCGAGGCGTTCGCGCACGACGTCGTCGCCCCGAAGATCGGCGACTACTACGAGCGGCACGAGTTCCCGTACGAGATCGTCCGCGAGATGGGCCGGATGGGCCTGTTCGGGCTGCCGTTCCCGGAGGAGTACGGCGGCATGGGCGGCGACTACCTCGCCCTCGGCATCGCCCTGGAGGAGCTGGCCCGGGTCGACTCCTCGGTGGCCATCACGCTGGAGGCGGGTGTCTCGCTCGGCGCGATGCCCGTGTTCCGCTTCGGTACGGAGGAGCAGAAGCGGGAGTGGCTGCCGCGGCTCTGCTCGGGCGAGCTGCTCGGCGCGTTCGGCCTGACGGAGCCGGGCGCCGGTTCGGACGCCGGCGGCACCCGGACGACGGCCGTGCGGGACGGCGACCACTGGGTGATCAACGGCTCGAAGTGCTTCATCACCAACTCGGGTACGGACATCACGGGTCTGGTGACGGTCACGGCGGTCACCGGCCGCAAGCCGGACGGGCGTCCGCTGATCTCCTCGATCATCGTGCCGTCCGGTACGCCGGGCTTCACGGTCGCCGCTCCGTACTCGAAGGTCGGCTGGAACGCCTCGGACACCCGTGAGCTGTCCTTCGACGACGTGCGCGTCCCGGTGGGGAACCTGCTCGGCGAGGAGGGCCGCGGCTACGCGCAGTTCCTGCGGATCCTGGACGAGGGCCGGGTCGCGATCGCGGCGCTGGCGACGGGGCTGGCGCAGGGCTGTGTGGACGAGTCGGTGAAGTACGCGCACGAGCGCCACGCGTTCGGCCGTCCGATCGGCGACAACCAGGCCATCCAGTTCAAGATCGCCGACATGGAGACGAAGGCCCACATGGCGCGGATCGGCTGGCGGGACGCGGCCTCGCGGCTGGTCCTCGGCGAGCCGTTCAAGAAGGAGGCGGCGATCGCGAAGCTGTACTCCTCCACGGTGGCCGTGGACAACGCCCGTGACGCCACGCAGATCCACGGCGGCTACGGCTTCATGAACGAGTACCCGGTGGCCCGGATGTGGCGCGACTCGAAGATCCTGGAGATCGGCGAGGGCACCAGCGAGGTCCAGCGGATGCTGATCGCGCGGGAGTTGGGCCTCCCGGCCTGATCCGGTCCGCGAGTCGAGCCCGTCGTCCCCCTCGGGGCGGCGGGCTTCGTCGTGCCGCGGGGCACCCCGCCCCTACTGATCGATAGTAGGTTAGGCTAACCTACCTTGCATCCCGTCCGGAGCAACCCTGCCCGTACCGAGAAGGTGCCCCGCCCCCATGACGAACGCCGACACCGCCCCCTTCCAGTTCTTCTCCCTCCAGGTCGACCGGACACGGCGCCTCGGCCCGTCCCTGGTCCGCGTCACCTTCACCGGGGACGACCTGAAGGACTTCGCCGCCGGGGGCCGGGACCAGTCACTCTCCCTCTTCCTGCCGCACCCCGGCCAGGAGGCGCCGGTCCTGCCGCCGCTGGACGACCCGTACATGTACGCGATCCTGGGCGCCTGGCGGGCGATGCCCGACGACGAGCGGGCCGTCATGCGCTCGTACACCGTCCGCGAGCAGCGCACCGAACCCCACGAGGTCGACATCGACTTCGCCCTCCACGAGGACGGCGGCCCGGCCTGCCGCTGGGCCGGGCGCGCCGAGCCCGGCGACCGGGTGGTCGTCCTGGGGCCGGCGGTCGCCGACAACACGGGTGTCCGCTTCCGGCTCCCGGAGGATGCCGACTCCGTCCTGATCTGGGCGGACGAGACGGCCCTCCCGGCGGCCTCGGCGATCCTGGAGTGGCTGCCGGCCGAGACCCGCGCCCGGGTGTTCCTGGAAGTGCCCTACTCCGGCGACCGGATGGAGCTGGCGACCGAGGCGGACGCCACGGTCACCTGGCTCGTCCAGGAGGAGGGGGCGCCGTCCGCCGTCGACGCGGTGCGCGGGACGGAACTGCCGGGCACGTCCCCGTACGTCTGGATCGCGGGCGAGTCCGGTTCGGTGAAAGCGCTGCGCCGGCACTTCGTGCGGGACCTCGGGCTCGACCGCCGCCGGGTCACGTTCGTCGGCTACTGGCGCAAGGGGCTGTCCGAGGACGCCCTGCGCGAGGTCCCGGACGAGACGCAGGAAGACGCGTAGACGGCGGGAAGACGTCGGCCTTCCCGGGCGCAATGGCCCTCCGACCCTTCGGGGTTGGGGGGCCATTGCGCTGTAAAATTAGGTTAGGCTAACCTAACTGTTGTTGATCGCTTCCGCTTCAGCGTGACCTCAGCGTCCCTTCAGCGTTCCCTCCCGAAAGGGCCCCCACATGCGTTCCCACCTGCTCAACGACACCACGGCGGAGAGCTACCGGCGCTCCGTCACCGAAGGAGTCGAGCGGGTGGCGAGCAAACTCGCCACGACGCGGGGCCCCTTCACCGGTGTGACGCCCGCCGAGCTCGCCCCCGTCATCGACGCCGTCGACCTCGACCGGCCGCTCGGCGACTCCTCCGCCGCCCTCGACGAGCTGGAGAGCGTCTACCTCCGGGACGCCGTCTACTTCCACCACCCCCGCTACCTGGGCCACCTCAACTGCCCGGTCGTCATCCCCGCCGTCCTCGGCGAGGCCGTCCTCTCGGCCGTCAACTCCTCGCTCGACACCTGGGACCAGAGCGCCGGCGGCACCCTCATCGAGCGGAAACTGATCGACTGGACGACCGGCCGCATCGGCCTCGGCCCGGCCGCCGACGGCGTGTTCACCAGCGGGGGCACGCAGTCCAACCTCCAGGCCCTGCTCCTGGCCCGCGAGGAGGCCAAGACCGACGACCTGGCCAGGCTCCGCATCTTCTCCTCCGAGTGCAGCCACTTCAGCGTCCAGAAGTCGGCGACCCTCCTCGGCCTGGGCCGGGACGCCGTCGTCTCCATCCCGGTCGACGCGAACAAGCGGATGCAGTCCGTCGTCCTCGCCGCCGAACTGGAGGCATGCCGCGCCGAGGGCCTCGTCCCGATGGCGATCGTCGCCACCGCCGGCACCACCGACTTCGGCTCCATCGACCCGCTCCCCGAGATCGCCGCCCTGGCCCAGGAGTACGGCGCCTGGATGCACGTGGACGCGGCCTACGGCTGCGGCCTGCTCGCCTCCCTCACCCGCCGGCACCTCCTGGACGGCATCGAGCGCGCCGACTCGGTCACCGTCGACTACCACAAGTCCTTCTTCCAGCCGGTGAGTTCCTCCGCCGTCCTGGTCCGCGACGGCGCCACCCTGCGCCACGCGACCTACCACGCGGACTATCTGAACCCCCGCCGGACGGTCGCGGAGCAGATACCGAACCAGGTCGACAAGTCCCTCCAGACGACCCGCCGCTTCGACGCGCTCAAGCTCTGGATGACCCTGCGCGTGATGGGCGCCGACGGCGTCGGCGAGCTCTTCGACGAGGTCTGCGACCTGGCCCGGGAGGGCTTCGAGCTGCTCGCCGCCGACCCGCGCTACGACGTCGTGGTCGCGCCGCAGCTCTCCACCCTGGTCTACCGGTACGTCCCGGCGGGCGACGTCCCGGCCGCCGACGTCGACCGGGCCAACCTCCACGCCCGCAAGGCCCTGTTCGCCTCGGGCGAGGCCGTCGTCGCCGGGACCAAGGTCGACGGCCGCCAGTACCTCAAGTTCACCTTGCTCAACCCCGAGACCACCGCGGCCGACATCGCCGCCGTCCTCGATCTGATCGCCGGCCACGCCGAGCAGTACCTGGGAGAGAACCTTGTCCACGCCTGAGACGCCTGAGATCCTCGACTTCATCGGCATCGGGCTCGGTCCGTTCAATCTCGGACTCGCCTGCCTGACCGAGCCGATCGACGAGCTGAACGGCCTCTTCCTGGAGTCGAAGCCGGACTTCGAGTGGCACTCGGGGATGTTCCTCGAAGGCGCCCACCTCCAGACCCCGTTCATGTCGGACCTGGTCACGATGGCCGACCCGACCTCGCCGTACTCCTTCCTCAACTACCTGAAGGAGAAGGGCCGGCTGTACTCGTTCTACATCCGCGAGAACTTCTACCCGCTGCGGACCGAGTACGACGACTACTGCCGCTGGGCCGCCGGGAAGCTCTCCTCGGTCCGCTTCTCGACGACCGTCGCGACCGTCGTGTTCGACGAGGACGCCGACGTCTACACGGTGACCACCGAGGCCGGCGAAACGTTCCGCTCGCGCCGGATCGTCCTCGGCACCGGCACCCCCGCGTACGTCCCCGAGACCTGCGCGGACCTGGGCGGCGACCTGATCCACAACTCGCGCTACCTCCCGAACAAGGAGGAGCTCCAGAAGAAGAGGTCCATCACCCTGGTCGGCAGCGGCCAGAGCGCCGCCGAGATCTACTACGACCTCCTGAGCGAGATCGACGTCCACGGCTACCGGCTGAACTGGGTGACCCGCTCCCCGCGCTTCTTCCCGCTGGAGTACACCAAGCTCACCCTGGAGATGACCTCCCCGGAGTACGTGGACTACTTCCACGCGCTGCCCGAGCAGACCCGCTACCGCCTGGAGACCCAGCAGAAGGGCCTCTTCAAGGGCATCGACGGCGAACTGATCGACGCCATCTTCGACCTGCTCTACCAGAAGAACCTGAACGGCCCCGTCCCCACCCGGCTCCTCACCAACTCCGCGCTGCACACCGCCGCGTACGAGGAGTCGACCGGCACGTACACGCTCGGCTTCCGCCAGGAGGAGCAGGAGAAGGACTTCACCCTGGAGACCGAGGGCCTGATCCTCGCCACCGGCTACAAGTACGCCGTCCCCGCCTTCCTGGAGCCGGTCCGCGACCGCCTCAACTGGGACGGCCAGGGCCGCTTCGACGTGGCCCGCAACTACGCCATCGACACGACGGGCCGGGGCGTCTTCCTCCAGAACGCCGGCGTCCACACCCACTCGATCACCTCGCCCGACCTCGGCATGGGGGCGTACCGCAACGCGTACATCATCGGCGCGATGCTGGGATACGAGTACTACCCCGTCGAGAAGACCATCGCCTTCCAGGAGTTCGCCGCATGACCGTCCAGATACGTCCCTTCGACCCGTCGAAGGACGCCCGGCTGATCCACCCCTGGGTCACCCACCCGAAAGCCGCCTTCTGGATGATGCAGGGCGCGACGCTCCAGGACGTCGAGCGCGAGTACACGGCGATCACCGCCCACCCGCACCACGACGCCTTCATCGGCCTGGTCGACGGCGAGCCGGCCTTCCTGATGGAGCGCTACGACCCGTCGCGGCTCGAACTGGTCGGGCTGTACGACCCGCTCCCCGGCGACGTCGGCATGCACTTCCTCGTCGCGCCCACCGACACCCCCGTGCACGGCTTCACCCGGACCGTGATCACCGCCGTGATGGCGGAGCTGTTCGCCGACCCGGCGACCGAGCGGGTCGTCGTCGAGCCGGACGTCTCCAACAAGGCGGTCCACGCGCTGAACGAGGCCGTCGGCTTCGTGCCGGAGCGCGAGATCCGGAAGCCCGAGAAGAAGGCCCTGTTGAGCTTCTGCACCCGCGCGCAGTTCGAGGCCGCCGTGGCGGTGGCGGCATGACCTTCACCGACCCCGTCGCCCACCTCACCCCCGAGCGCTGGGCCGACGCCAACCGGGCCCTGATCCGCAAGGGCCTCGCCGAGTTCGCCCACGAGCGGCTGCTGAACCCGCAGGAGCTGGGCGAGGGCCGCTACCAGGTCCTCAGCGACGACGGCACGACCGAGTACCGCTTCACCGCCGACCGGTTCGCCCTCGACCACTGGCAGGTCTACGCCGAGTCGATCAGCCGCCACCGCGGCGACGAGCAGCTCCCGCTCGACGCGCTCGTCTTCGTCACCGACCTGCGCGGCTCCCTCGGCCTCAGCGACGAGATCCTGCCGGTCTACCTGGAGGAGATCTCCTCCACCCTGGCGGGCACCGCCTACAAGGCGACCAAGCCGCCGGTCACCGCCGCCGAGCTGGCGCACGCCGGCTTCCAGGCCATCGAGACCGGCATGACCGAGGGCCACCCCTGCTTCGTCGCCAACAACGGCCGGCTGGGCTTCGGCGTCGACGAGTTCCGCGCGTACGCCCCCGAGGCCGCGAGCCCCATCCACCTGATCTGGCTGGCCGCGCGCCGCGACCGCGCCACCTTCACCGCCGGCGCGGACATCGACTACGACGCGTTCGTCCGCGCCGAGCTCGGCGACCCGGCGGTCGACGGCTTCGCCGCGGTCCTGGCCGCCCGCGGCCTGGACCTCGCCGACTACCTGCTCATGCCGGTGCACCCCTGGCAGTGGTGGAACAAGCTGTCCGTCACCTTCGCCGCCGAGGTCGCCCAGCAGCGCCTGGTGTACCTGGGCGAGGGCGACGACGCCTACCTGGCCCAGCAGTCCATCCGTACCTTCTTCAACACCTCCGACCCGTCCCGGCACTACGTCAAGACGGCCCTCTCGGTCCTCAACATGGGCTTCATGCGGGGTCTGTCGGCGGCGTACATGGAGGCCACCCCGGCCATCAACGACTGGCTGCACCAGCTGATCGAGTCGGACTCCGTCTTCGCGGCGGCCCGCTTCTCGATCATCCGCGAGCGGGCGGCCGTCGGCTACCGGCACCTGGAGTACGAGGCCGCCACCGACCGCTACTCCCCCTACCGCAAGATGCTGGCCGCGCTCTGGCGCGAGTCCCCCGTCCCGTCCCTGGCCGAGGGCGAGCGGCTCGCGACGATGGCCTCGCTGCTCCACGTGGACCACGCGGGCGCGTCCTTCGCGGGCGCCCTGATCAAGGAGTCGGGCGAGGAGGCGACCACCTGGCTCCGCCGGTACCTGGACGCCTATCTCCTGCCGGTCCTGCACAGCTTCTACGCCTATGACCTGGCGTTCATGCCCCACGGGGAGAACGTGATCCTCGTCCTGGACGAGCACGGCCGGGTCGCCCGCGCGATCTTCAAGGACATCGCCGAGGAGATCGTCGTCATGGACCCGGCGGCGGTCCTGCCGCCGGCCGTGGAGCGCGTCCGCGCCGAGGTCCCGGAGGACATGAAGCTCCTCTCCGTCTTCACGGACGTCTTCGACTGCTTCTTCCGCTTCCTGGGCGCGACCCTGGCGGCGGAGGGCGTCCTCGACGAGGACGCGTTCTGGCGGACGGTCGCGCAGTGCGTGCGCGGCTACCAGGACGCCAAGCCGGAGCTGTCGGACCGGTTCGCCCAGTACGACATGTTCGCGGAGACCTTCGCGCTCTCCGCGCTCAACCGCCTCCAGCTGCGCAACAACCGGCAGATGGTCGACCTGGCGGACCCGTCGGCGGCCCTCCAGCTCGTCGGCGACCTGGTGAACCCGATCGCGCGGTTCGCCTGAGAGACCGGCACGGCCCCGGCGGAGTACGGTCCTCCGCCGGGGCCGTCGTCATGCCCTGGACACCCCGGCCCTAGCGCGCCGGCCAGGGCACCTGCGGCGAGCGGTGGTAGGCGATGCCCAGGGCCTCGAAGCGGGGCGCCTGCTCGGCGAGCCGGACCTTGTAGGTCTCCCAGTCGTGCCCGGACGCCGGGGACCAGCCCAGTTCGGCGATGCCCGGCAGACGGGGGAAGGCCATCGCGTCGAGGTCGGACGGGGTGGCGAGGGTCTCGGTCCACAGCGGGGCCTCGACGCCCCGGACGGCGGACGCCGGGGCGCCCGGCAGGTAGGTGTCCGGGTCCCAGTCGTAGGAGCGCCGGACCTCGACGTAGCCGGCCCAGGCAAGGCCGAGGGGGGTGTCCTTCGTGTACTTCATGTCGAGGTAGGTCCGGTCGGCGGGCGACAGGACGAGGCCGGTGCCGTTGCGGGCGGCGGCGGCGACGCGCTCCTTCTCGGCGGCGGGGGTGCGGTCGAGGCCCCAGTACTGGACGAGGGCGCCGTCGGCGGGGGTGGCGCCGGTGAGCTGGTGCCAGCCGACGACGGTCTTGCCGTACTTGGCGACGACGGGCTGCACCCGGTCCATGAAGGTCACGTAGTCGTCGTGGCTGGTGGAGTGGGCCTCGTCGCCGCCGATGTGGAGGTAGCGGCCGGGGGTGAGGGCGGCGATCTCGCGGATCACGTCGTCGACGAAGTCGTACGTGACGGGCTTCCCGGCGCACAGGGAGCTGAAGCCGACCTTGATGCCGGTGTAGGGCGGCGGGGCGACTCCGTCGCAGTTGAGTTCGGCGTAGGAGGAGAGGGCCGCGTTGGTGTGGCCGGGCATGTCGAGCTCGGGGACCACCTCCTGGTAGCGGGAGGCCGCGTACCGGACGATCTCCTTGTACTGCTCCTTGGTGTAGAAGCCGCCGGGGCCGCCGCCGACCTCGGTGGAGCCGCCGTGGGCGGTGAGCCGGGGCCAGGAGTCGACGGCGATGCGCCAGCCCTGGTCGTCGGAGAGGTGCAGGTGGAGCGTGTTGACCTTGTAGAGGGCGAGCTGGTCGATGTACCGCTTCACCTCGTCGACGGTGAAGAAGTGGCGGGAGACGTCGAGCATGGCGCCCCGGTAGGCGTAGCGCGGGGTGTCGGTGACGGTGCCGCCCGCGATCTTCCAGGGTCCCGGCTGGACGGTCCCGCGCTCGACCGCGGAGGGGAGCTGCTGGCGCAGGGTCTGGACGCCGCGGAAGAGGCCGGCGGGGGCGCGGGCGGTGAGGGTGAGGCCGGCGGGCGAGGAGGCGAGCCGGTAGCCCTCGTCGCCGAGCGCGGTGGCGTCGGGGTCGAGCCGGAGGCGGATGCCGTCGAGGGCGGCTGCCTCGTCGACGACGGGCAGCTGGAAGCCGGTGGCGGGGCGGAGGAGCCCGGCGAGGTAGCGGCCGACGGCCCGGGACTCGGGGGAGCCGCCGTCCACGCCGATGCGGGTGGTCCGGGTGAGGGTGTACGGCTCGCCCTCGGGTGTGACGGAGGCGGGTACGGGCACGATCCGGCCGAGGGGGCGCACCTCGGGTTCGGCGGCGGCGACCTCGCTGCCGGCGGATGCCTCGCCGCAGGCGGCCCCGGCGGCGGCGACCAGGAGCAGGGAACCGATCAGGCGTGGAATCCTTCGGCGCTGTCTCACGGGCAAGCTCCCCTTCGGGCGATCGTTACGTCCGTATGTCTGTATATCCGCTCGATCGTCATGCGTACCGTCACCCCCTCTTCAGGTCAAGGTCTGGACCAACGGACCCGTTTTCCTCGACGATCATGGCACTCCTGCCCGATTTCGGGCAGGATTCTTGCAATCGACCAGGGGTACACCCCAGTATCGACGGGTGCTCGAACGCCGCCCGTCGCACGACGACCTCATCGACCACCTGGTCCGCAGCACCGCGCTCCAGCGCGGTGAGGCCACCCGGGTGGTACTCGACGTGCTGGCGTACTTCGACGAGACGACCGAGGAGTTCGTCCGCCGCCGCCACCGCGAGCTGCAGTCCGGCGGGGCCGTGAACGCCGAGATCTTCGAACGGATCGCGGCGGAACTGCCGCACCGGGCCGTGGCGCCGCAGGAGCTCTCGCTCCGGCAGCTGCGCCGCATCGTCTACGGCTGAGACCGCCGCGGCGGCCCGGAAGCACCATCACTGACCTGGAGGGGTTGCACCTATATGTGCGGAATTGTCGGTTACATCGGTAAGCGTGACGTCGCCCCGCTGCTCCTGGAGGGCCTGGCGCGGCTGGAGTACCGGGGGTACGACTCCGCCGGCATGGTCATCACCAGCCCGAAGGCCGCCGGCCTGAAGATGGTGAAGGCCAAGGGCCGCGTCCGTGACCTGGAGGCCCGGGTCCCCAAGCGCTTCACCGGCACCACCGGCATCGCCCACACCCGCTGGGCCACCCACGGCGCGCCGAGCGACGTCAACTCGCACCCGCACCTGGACCCCGAGAACAAGGTCGCCGTCGTCCACAACGGCATCGTCGACAACGCCCAGGAGCTCCGCGCCAAGCTGGAGGCCGACGGCGTCGTCTTCGCCTCCGAGACGGACACCGAGGTCATCACCCACCTCATCGCCCGCTCCCAGGCCGACACCCTCGAGGAGAAGGTCCGCGAGGCGCTCAAGTCCATCGAGGGCACCTACGGCATCGCCGTGATGCACGCGGACTTCAACGACCGCATCGTGGTGGCCCGCAACGGCTCCCCGGTCATCCTCGGCATCGGCGAGAAGGAGATGCTCGTCGCCTCCGACGTCGCCGCCCTGATCGCCCACACCCGCCAGGTCGTCACCCTCGACGACGGCGAGATGGCCACCCTCAAGGCCGACGACTTCCGCACCTACACCACCTCGGGCGCCTCCACCACGTCCACCCCCGAGACGGTCGAGTGGGAGGCCGCCTCCTACGACATGGGCGGCCACGACACGTTCATGCACAAGGAGATCTCCGAGCAGCCCGACGCGGTCGACCGCGTGCTGCGCGGCCGGATCGACGACCGCTTCTCCACCGTGCACCTCGGCGGCCTGAACCTGGACCCGCGCGAGGCCCGCACCATCCGCCGCATCAAGATCCTCGGCTGCGGCACCTCGTACCACGCCGGTCTCATCGGCGCGGGCCTCATCGAGTCGATGGCCCGCATCCCCGCCGACGCCGAGCCGGCCTCGGAGTTCCGCTACCGCAACCCGGTCGTGGACCCCGACACCCTCTACATCGCCGTCTCCCAGTCCGGTGAGACCTACGACGTGCTCGCCGCCGTCCAGGAGCTCAAGCGGAAGGGCGCCCGCGTCCTCGGCGTCGTGAACGTCGTCGGCTCCGCCATCGCCCGCGAGGCCGACGGCGGCGTGTACGTCCACGCCGGCCCCGAGGTCTGCGTCGTCTCCACCAAGTGCTTCACCAACACGGTCACCGCCTTCGCGCTGCTCGCCCTGCACCTGGGCCGCATCCGCGACCTGTCCGTCACCGACGGCAAGCGGATCATCGAGGGCCTGCGCAAGCTGCCCGCGCAGATCAGCGAGATCCTCGAGACCGAGGACGAGATCAAGAAGATCGCCGCCGAGTACGCGGGCGCCCAGTCGATGATGTTCATCGGCCGCGTCCGGGGCTACCCGGTCGCCCTGGAGGCATCCCTCAAGCTGAAGGAGATCTCCTACATCCACGCCGAGGCATACCCGGCCTCCGAGCTGAAGCACGGCCCGCTCGCCCTCATCGAGCCGGCCCTGCCGACGGTCGCGATCGTCCCCGACGACGACCTGCTGGAGAAGAACCGCGCCGCCCTGGAGGAGATCAAGGCCCGCAGCGGCCGCATCCTCGCGGTCGCGCACCAGCCGCAGGCGAAGGCCGACCACACCATCGTCGTGCCGAAGAACGAGGACGAGCTGGACCCGATCCTGATGGGCATCCCGCTCCAGCTCCTCGCGTACCACACGGCGCTCGCCATGGGCCGCGACATCGACAAGCCGCGCAACCTGGCCAAGTCCGTCACGGTCGAGTAGCGGTCTCGGGGCCTGTCCCCCCGAGCCGCGCCGCCGGGCCTGTCCCCCGGCGGTACGACCGGACACGAAAGCGGTCCCCCGCACACACCCAGGTGTGCGGGGGACCGCTTTGCTTCGCGGGGGCTCAGCTCGCGGCGGCCGCGCTCCGGCTCGCCCGCCCGAGGGACGTCGGCCAGCCCGCCACCGCGGCCGTGGCGCCGTACCAGGCGACGAGGCCGGCGACGGCGGCGACCCAGCCGCCCGCCTTCGCGAGGCCGCCGTTGTCGGCGAGCGCCGCGATGCCGAGCAGCAGCAGCGAGACGAACAGCAGCCCGTACACGCCCTGTCCGAAGAGTCCGCTGCCCGAGGAGGCCACGGTCAGCGTGAGCGCGAGGAGCGCCCACAGGAGGAGGAACAGGCCCGCCGCGTCGGCCGAGCCGCCGGCGCCGCCGACCCCGGTCCCCCAGGTGAACCAGAAGGCGCCGAGCGCCGCGTACGCCGTGCCCTCCCCGGTGCTGCCGGCCCGGAGGGCGAGCAGGCCGACGAGGAAGAGCGTGACCCCGCCGACCCAGGTGGCGAGACCGGCGGCATCCGCTGCCGCGACGTTGTCGATGACCCCGGTACCGCCCAGGCCGAAGGCCAGCAGGGTCAGTCCGAGTGCGAGGTGTCCGAGCGTGGAGGCGGTGTTTCCCGCGGCGACTTCGTTGTTCACGGCGGGCTCCCTTCAGGTGTGCAGTCGTACTGCGTGAGCGCTGTGATCCGGTGCTCTTTATGTACCCTTCACAAGCGCACAATTCACCTGAGGAAGGCCGAATTTATGGCCGGATGACGGCAGTTGAGGGAGTGAACTGACGGACCGTCGCGCCGGACGGGACTGCCGGGGGCTACGGGATGACGATGACGGGCCGCTGGGCGCGGCGCGCGAGCCGGCCGGCCACCGACCCGAAGATCCGGCCGACGATCCCGTGCGTGGAGCCGACCACGATCACGTCGGCCGAGTACTCCCGGCCGACCTCCTCCAGCTCGTGGCAGATGTCGCCGCCGCGCTCGACGAGGATCCACGGCACCTCCGAGAGGTGCTCGGCGCAGGCCAGCTCCAGACCGAGGACCTCGGTCCGGTGGTCGGGCACGTCGACGAAGACGGGCGGCTCGCAGCCGGCCCACACCGTGGTGGGCAGCCGGTTGGCCACATGCACGATGATCAGGCCCGATCCGGAGCGCCTGGCCATGCCGATGGCGTACGCGAGGGCTCGCTCACTGGACATGGAGCCGTCGAAGCCGACGACGACCCCGTGCCGGAAGGCCGGGTCGCAGGCGTGACGTGGCTGTTCTACCGCGAGGGGGTCGACCGTGGAATCGGCGACGCGCTTGCGGTCCGCGGGTTCGGGGAATTCGTGACCGGCCATCGGTGTCTCGGCGAAGAAGGTCCTCGTGGGAAGGGACGGGGAAAAGAGGGGACGAACGACGGGTGGCGGCGGAGCTGTGTCCGGGAATCATCTTCCCAACCCCATACCCCCAAGGGTACGGCGCCACTCCTCTCCTGCCCAGAGCCCGCAGTGCCACTCCTGGCGTGCCCGCCGCTCGCGCACGGCGTTCCAGGGAGCATGCACGAGGGGCTCGGGATCTGGCAATGCCGGTTGTGCCCTACAGGTGTCCGTACGGGGGCCAAACGGACGTCGCCCAGAGTGACCGGAACGTTCCGTTCCTCGTTGCCACAGGTCCAGCCCACCGTCGCAGGGAGACCGCCCGTGCCCGCACCATCGACCACCGCAGGCCAGACCTCCGCCGCCCACTCCCCCACTCTCGGCGCGCCCCGCGGGCGCCGCCGGGCACCCGCCCCCTCCCCGGCCGCCACCGCCACCGCCACCGCCACCGCGGAACCGGACCCGGGGACGGCCGCCGCGGCGGGGACGGGGGGGCCGGCCGACGACGTCGTCCGCTGGGCGGTCTTCTGCTGCGCCCTGGTCCCGGTGGTGCTCGTCGCCTACGGCACCTCGCTCGGCGGGGCCGCCGGGACCGCGCTCGGACTCTTCTCGGTGACGGCGGTCTGCCGTGTGCTGCTCCGCCGCTCGGAGCGCGGACTGCGGGCCGAGGGCCCCCGCGTCAGGCGCCGCGGCCACCTCTGAGCGGGGCCCCGGCCACCCCCGCCCCTCTTCGAGTTGACAGGTTCGCACACCCGAACCCATATGTTTTCGGCCAAGTTCCATTCGTCGGCGAGTCCTTGGCGGAACGATTGCCCAACCCCGGTACGGAGAGCGGCGAAAGCCCCGCCCCACGCCCCCACACCCCCCGTGTACGGGGTCGTTCGCCGTCGGGCCCGGTCCCCCGCGGCGGCCGGACCGGAGACTTCGCGATCGATCGCTTCACGCCAAGTTGCCTTGTCGACAATCCACCGGATGGAGAACTTGTCACGCCGGCGCCACGGGACACAGTAGATTCGATCATGGGTACCGAAGACTGGGGTCTCGTGCAAAACCGAGGGGAAACGTGCAGGAGCGACACGACCAGGGAGACGCGAACACCGAGGGGGGCTTAGCGTCATGAGCCAGGACTCCGCCGCACCGGAGGCCGCACGGAAGCTGTCCGGGCGCCGCCGTCGCGAAGTCGTCGCGGTGCTGCTGTTCAGTGGCGGCCCCATCTTCGAGAGCTCCATCCCGCTCTCCGTGTTCGGCATCGACCGGCAGGACGCCGGAGTGCCCCGATACCGGCTGCTCGTCTGCGCCGGCGAGGACGGCCCGCTCCGGACCACCGGAGGGCTCGAACTCACCGCGCCGTACGGCCTGGAGGCCATCAGCCGGGCGGGCACCGTCGTCGTCCCGGCCTGGCGGTCGATCACCTCGCCGCCACCGCCGGAGGCACTCGAGGCGCTGCGCCGCGCGCACGAGGAAGGGGCCAGGATCGTCGGCCTCTGCACCGGTGCGTTCGTCCTCGCCGCGGCCGGCCTGCTCGACGGCCGCCCGGCGACCACGCACTGGATGTACGCGCCGACGCTCGCCAAGCGCTATCCGTCGGTCCACGTGGACCCGCGGGAGCTCTTCGTCGACGACGGGGACGTACTGACCTCCGCCGGCACCGCGGCCGGAATCGATCTGTGTCTGCACATCGTGCGGACCGACCACGGCACCGAGGCCGCGGGCGCGCTGGCGCGCCGACTGGTCGTCCCGCCGCGGCGCAGCGGCGGTCAGGAGCGCTACCTCGACAGGTCTTTACCCGAGGAGATCGGCGCCGACCCGCTGGCCGAGGTCGTCGCCTGGGCACTGGAGCACCTCCACGAGCAGTTCGACGTGGAGACCCTGGCCGCCCGCGCGTACATGTCACGGCGGACCTTCGACCGCCGGTTCCGCTCGCTGACCGGTTCGGCCCCCCTCCAGTGGCTGATCACCCAGCGGGTGCTCCAGGCGCAGCGGCTGCTGGAGACCTCCGACTACTCGGTCGACGAGGTCGCGGGCAGGTGCGGCTTCCGCTCCCCGGTGGCGCTCCGCGGTCACTTCCGGCGCCAGCTCGGCTCCTCGCCGGCCGCGTACCGGGCGGCCTACCGCGCCCGGCGGCCGCAGGGCGAGGTGGCCACGGCCGTGCTCGACCCGGTCGTGCCCGCCCAGGTCCCGGCGGGCGTCCGGCGTCCGTCGCTGGACCCGGGCAAGCCGCAGTCCGACGTGTACGCGCCCGGACGCGCCTCGCTGCCGGGTCAGCGCAGCGCGCCGTAACCGCGACCCGCACGGCCACAAGCCGCGCACCGCAGGACCGACGGGCGTCCGGGGAGACCTCCCCCGGGCGCCCGTCGGCCTGCTCGGCTCGGGTCCGTAGCCCCTAAGGTGGACACATGAACGATCGCATGGTGTGGATCGACTGCGAGATGACCGGGCTCTCGCTGACGGACGACGCACTCATCGAGGTGGCCGCACTGGTCACCGACTCGGAACTGAACGTGCTCGGCGACGGGGTGGACATCGTGATCCGCCCGCCGGACGCGGCCCTGGAGACCATGCCCGAGATCGTGCGCCGGATGCACACGAACTCGGGGCTGCTCGACGCGCTCGCCGACGGCACCACACTCGCCGACGCGGAGGCCCAGGTCCTCGCGTACATCCGCGAGCACGTCAAGGAGCCGGGCAAGGCGCCGCTGTGCGGGAACTCGGTCTCCACGGACCGCGGCTTCCTCGCGCGGGACATGCCGGCCCTGGAGAGCCACCTGCACTACCGGATCGTCGATGTGTCCTCGGTCAAGGAGCTGGCCCGCCGCTGGTACCCGAGGGCGTACTTCAACAGTCCGGAGAAGAACGGCAACCACCGGGCGCTCGCCGACATCCGCGAGTCCATCGCCGAGCTGCGCTACTACCGCGAGGCGGTCTTCGTCCCGCAGCCCGGCCCCGACTCGGAGACCGCGAAGCAGATCGCGGCCCGCCACGTCGTGCCCGCCGAATGACCACCCGCTCGCGCCCCCGGAATCCCGCTCGGGAAAACGCGGGCGCGAGCACCCCTCAGGACCCTGTAGACTTCTTCTCGGCCGGTCAGGGAAACCTTCGGGAAAACCGCCGGGCATGGTGGGTATAGCTCAGCTGGCAGAGCACCTGGTTGTGGTCCAGGATGTCGCGGGTTCAAGTCCCGTTACTCACCCTGATGACTCAGGCCCCGGTTCGAAAGAACCGGGGCCTGAGTCGTTTTCGCGTCTCTACCCTCCCGGGGTGCAGGTGAGGGCCGTCGGAGGCGGGTTGCCGCCCGACCGGACGCCGTTGAAGCCGAAGGCGGTCGAGCCGCCCGGCGGGACCGTCGCGTTGTAGGCGAGGTGGGACGCCGTCACGTCCGCCCCGGTCTGGGTCAGCGCGGTGTTCCACGCCTGGGTGACGCGCTGTCCGGCGGGCTGGGTCCAGCGGACGGTCCAGCCGTTCAGCGGGGCCGTACCGGTGTTGCGGACGGTGACCTGGGCCGTGAAGCCGCCCGTCCACTGGCTGGTGACGGCATAGGTGACGGAGCACACACCGGGGGCCGGCGGGGTGACCGGGGCGAGCGTCCCGGCGATCCCGGCGTACGCGGGCTTGGGCACGAGGTTCTCGTCGTACGGCGTCGCCGCGCCCTGGCCCGGGAAGAAGTCCGGGATCCAGGAGTCGGAGTCCGTGAAGCCCCAGACGGTGACGCCGGCGCAGCGGGTGACGGCGAGGCAGGAGCGGACCACCGAGGCGTAGTCGGCCTTCTGCCGGGCGAGCTTCGCGTCGGTCGCCGGCAGGGTCATGCGGATGTCCAGCTCGGTGATCGCCACGTCGACGCCCAGGTCGGCGAAGCGGCGCAGGTTGGTCTCCAGGGAGGCCGGGACCTGGCCGAGGACGAGATGAGCCTGGAAGCCGACCCCGTCGACCGGGACGCCCTGCGCGAGGAGCCGCTTGACCAGGGCGTACATGCCGTCGCTCTTCGCGCCGACGGCGTCGGTGGAGTAGTCGTTGACATACAGTCTCGCGGCCGGGTCGGCGGCCCGGGCGGCGCGGAACGCGTCGGCGATGTAGGACTCGCCGAGGGTGGCGCCGAAGACCGACCGGCGGAGGGTGCCGTCGTCGGCGAGGGGTTCGTTGACGACGTCCCAGTGGTCGATCCGGCCCTTGTAGCGGCCGGCCTCGGCGGTGACGTGGTCGGTCAGGAGGGTGCGGAGCCGATCGGCGGTCCAGGTGCCGTCGGTGACCCAGGAGGGCAGCTGGCTGTGCCAGACGAGGGTGTGGCCGCGCACCCGCTGGCCGTGGGCCTCGGCGAAGGCGACGACGCGGTCGGCGCCGGTCCAGTCGAACGTGCCCCGGGTGGGCTCGACGGAGCCCCACTTCATCTCGTTGCCGGGGGTGACCGAGCCGAACTGGGCCCCGGCGACATCCGCGTACCCGCCGGTGAGCCTCCCGCCGGTGACGGCGGTGCCGAGGTAGATCCCCCGGGCGTCGGCGAGGTCCCGCAGCGGGGCGTCGGCGGCGGAGGCACCGGTGGCGGGCAGGGTGGTCAGGGCGGCGGCCAGGAACGCCGCGGCGATCAGGCGACGGAGCACGTCGCACCTCCGAGGGCGAAGGCGGCGGGTACGGGGTTGGTGCCGGTCCAGCTGCCGGTGAAGCCGAAGGACGCGGAGGCGCCGGCGGCGACGGAGCCGTTCCAGCCGGCGTTCCGGGCGGTGACGGCGGTGCCGGTCTGGGCCGGGGTGGCGTTCCACATCTGGCCGACCTTCTGGCCGACGGGGTAGTCCCAGCCGAGGCTCCAGCCGGTCCAGGCGGTGGTGGAGGTGTTGGTCACGGTGACGTCGGCCTGGAAGCCGCCCTGCCACTGGTTGGTGATCTTGTAGGCGACCTTGCAGGCGCCGGCGGGCGGGGTCCCGGGGTCGGTGCCGCCGCCGTCTCCGCCGCCGGTCTCGGCGGTGTCGCCGTAGATGATGCCGCGGCCGTTGGTGGAGACGTACACCCGCCCGTAGACGCGGGGGTCGCCGGTGATCGCACCGCCGGTCCAGCCCCACTGGTGGGCGTCGTCGTTGATCCGGAGCCAGCTCGCACCGGCGTCGGTGGAGCGGAAGACGCCGCGGACGCCGCCGATCCTGGCGCTCGTGTAGAGGGCGGGGTACGCGGCTCCCGGGGCTGCCTTGCCGAAGCCGACGGTGTCGGCCTGCTCGACGCCGGTGACCCGGGTGAAGGCGGCGCCGCCGTCGGTGGAGTGCCACAGGCCGTACGTGGAGTCGGTGGCCCCGCCGGCGAGCCAGATGTCGCCCTTGCGGCCGGGGACGGCCTTGAAGCGGACCGGGCCCGTGGCGGGCAGGCCGCCGGCCCTGGCGGTGAAGCTCGCGCCGCCGTCGGTGCTGACGTAGAAGGTGCCGGCCTTGAAGCCGTAGAAGGTCAGCGGGTCGACGCGGTCGGACTCGACGGTCGCGCCGGCCGGGATGCCGGTGGAGGGGGTCCAGGCACCTCCGGTGCCGGTGTGCACGCCGGTGCCCTCCGGACTCCAGACGAAGCGGGCGCCGTCGGCGGAGGCGGCGACGGTGCCGCCGCCGGTGACGCCCGCGGGCTCCTGTCCGGCGCGCCAGGTGGCGCCGTTGTCTCCGGAGAAGGCGACGCGGGGGCCGCCGTCGAGGTGGCCGGCCCGTACGACGGTGTCCGGCTTGGTCTCGGCGAAGTCGACGCTGGTGGTGGAGGTGAAGGCGGGGCCGGTGAACATCATCGACGGGACCTTGGCGAGGTCCGTGTGCCGGAAGCCGCCGACGTCGCCGAGGGCGCTGATGAGCGGGGCGCCGGAGGGCGGCGAGGCCAGGTCGAGGACGGCGGTCTCCTCCAGGCCCTGGACCATGGGCCTGATGGTGAAGGTGGCCCCGGTGTCCCACTTGCCGAGGTCGGTCGTGCCGTAGAGCGTGGCGCCGGTGCCGTACATCATGCGGTTCGAGTCGAAGGGGTCGATCTCCAGGGCCTCGGTCATCCAGCCGAGCTTGGGGGCCTGCTCGGGCGGGGCGGGACTGCCTCCCCAGGTCAGCCAGGGCGAGGAGGAGACGTCCATGGTGTAGCGGTCGGTGCGGTTGGGGTACGAGGTGTAGTCCCAGGCCCTGGTCCAGCCGGCGCCGCTGTCGGTGGACCGGAAGATCTGGGTGTCCGGGTACCAGGAGCTGTAGCCGGACACCATGACGGTGCCGGGGTGCTGCCGGTCGACGGTGAGGCCGCTGAAGCCGTAGTAGGTGTCGGCCTCGGCGACGGGGCTGATGTCCTTCCACTCGCCGGTGGCCGTGGCGTACCGCCAGACCTGGCCCTTGCCGCCGTCGTAGGGGCCGGCCCGGTCGCTGTAGGCGAGGTAGAGGTAGCCGTTCGCCGCGTCGAGGACGCCCTTGTGGGCGAGGTACCCGGTGGGCTGGCCGGGCAGCCGGGTCCAGGTCGCGCCGGCGTCGGTGGAGCGGTAGACGGCGTTGTCCTTGTCGCCGACGCCCACGTAGATCGTGCGGGTCGCGGTGCCGGCGGTGCCGGTGGACTCGTCGAAGGTGACCCAGACGATGCCCTGCTCGTCGGAGTTGTAGCCACTGGTGTCGGCCGGATCCTGCCGGAAGCCGCCGGGGTTGGTGAAGGAGGTGACCTTCGCCCAGGTGACGCCGGAGTCGGTGGAGCGCCAGAGGCCGTTCCCGCTGGGGGCGCCGAGGTAGAGGACGCTGTTGCGGTGCGGGTCGACCGCGAGCCGTTCGCCCATGCCGCGGCCGGGCATGTTGCCGCCGAGCTTGAAGGGGAGGTCGGTGCGCTGCCAGGTGGCGCCCCGGTCGGCGGAGCGCAGGACGGCGCCGGTGCCGGGGTCCCAGTCGTTGGTGTAGGTGCCGACGGCCGCGTAGACGCGGTTCGGGTCGACGGCGTCGGAGGCGAGGCCGACGACTCCGGTGTGGCCCCAGTGGTCCCAGTCGACGGCGTCGAGGAGCGGGGTCCAGGTGGCGGTGGTCCGGTTCCAGCGGTAGGCGCCGCCGATGTCGGTGCGGGCGTAGACGAGGTTCTTCTCGGTCCGGTTGAAGACGATGCCGGGGACGAAGCCGCCGCCGTCGATCCGGACGTTCTTCCAGGTGTAGGACGGGCTCGTGGCGGCGGACGTCGGTGCGGCGGCCTCGGCGGAGGTCGGTGCGGCGGTGACGTCGGGTGCCGCTCCTGCGACGAGGCCGAGGGTCAGGGCGAGCCCCGCCAGGAGGTGGCGTGTTCTGCGCATGGGTGTCCTGTCGAAGATTGAATGGGAGCGCTCCCACTAGAGCGCTCCCACTATTGAGTCGCTGTCAGAACACGGTCAAGGTCCGTACGTCGTCGAAGACGTTCGACGACGTACGCCCGGACGGGTGGCACCGCCGGACCGGCTCCCCGCCCCCGGCGGCCCGGCCCACTACGGTCGGGGCTCATGTGGAGGAGCAGCGGCACCGCGTTCCGGGTCGCCCTCGCCCTCCTCCTGGGCGCGGCGCTCACCGCCGGCTGCGCCACCGACCCCGCCGAGCCGCCCCCGCAGGGCGTCGGACCGGCGGCGGACGGCACCGGACGGCCCGTCACCCTCACCGTCGGCGTGTTCGGCACCTTCGGCTACCAGGAAGCCGGCCTCTACGACACGTACATGCGGCTCCACCCCGACATCGCCGTCCGGCAGACCTCCTTCACCCGCAACGACGTCTACTACCCACAGCTGCTCACCCACCTCACCGCCGGCTCCGGCCTCGCCGACGTCCAGGCCGTCGAGGTCGGCAACATCGCCGAGGTGCTCGACACCCAGGCCGGCCGGCTCGACGAGCTCGGCACGGCCCCCGGCGTCGACCCGCTGGCGTACCTGCCGTGGAAGTGGGCACAGGGCACGACCCCCGACGGGCGCACGCTCGCGCTCGGCACCGACATCGGGCCGCAGGCCGTCTGCTACCGCAAGGACCTCTTCGCGCGGGCCGGGCTGCCCACCGAACGGGAGGCCGTCGGACGGCTGTGGGCCGGGGACTGGCGGAAGTACCTGGCGGCCGGGGTCCGTTACCGCGAGCGCGCCCCGCGGGGCACGGCCTTCACCGACTCCGCCTCCGGTGTCCTCGCGGCGGCCACCGGCAGCGTGACCCCGCGGTACTACGACGAGCGGGGCGAGCTGATCGTGGCGGAGAACCCCGCCGTACGGGAGGCATGGAACCTCGCCGCCGCGTTCGCCCGGCAGGGGCTGACCGCCCGGCTCCAGCAGTTCACCCCCGGCTGGGACCAGGCGTTCGCGAACGCGGCGTTCGCCGCCATCGCCTGCCCCGCCTGGATGCTCGGCTACATCGAGGACAAGGCGGGCCCGGCCGGGCGCGGCCGGTGGGACGTGGCCCCGGCGCCCCTGCCGGGCAGCTGGGGCGGCTCGTTCCTCGTCGTGCCGTCCGCGGGGCGGCAGCGCGCCGAGGCGGCCCGGCTCGCCGCCTGGCTGACCGCGCCCGCCCAGCAGGCGCGGCTCTTCGCGAAGCGCGGCAGCTTCCCCAGCGCCTCGGCCGCCTACCCCCTCCCCGAGGTCGCGGACGCCCGCCACCCCTACTTCGGCGACGCCCCGGTCGGCCGGCTCTTCGCCCGCGCGGCGCTGGGCGTCCCGCGGGCGCCCATCGGGCCGAAGGACGCGCTGGTCTCCCAGACCCTGGCCGACGTCGGCATGCTCCAGGTCGACCAGACCGGCCGCTCCCCGGACTCGGCCTGGCGGGCGGCGATGAAGGCGATCGACAACGCGCTGGACCGGTGACCGGGATGACGACGACACCCCGGACCGGCGGCCTCCAGGACGACGGCACGCCGGACACCGCGCGCCGCACGGGCCCCGGCGGGCGGGCCGGCGGCCCGCGGTCCGCACCGCGGCGCACGCGTCCGGGCTCGCGCTGGGCGCCGTACGTGCTCGTCGCGCCGTTCTTCGTGCTCTTCGCGGCCTTCGGGGTGTTCCCGCTGGCCGCCACCGCCTGGGCGTCGCTGTACCGGATGGACCTGACCGCGCCGGACGAACGGGAGTGGGTGGGGCTGCACAACTACGCGCGCCTCGCCGACGACGAGTTCTTCTGGAACGCCCTGGCGAACACGGTCGCCATCGGCGTGCTCGCCACCGTCCCCCAGCTGCTGCTGGCGCTCGGTGCGGCACACCTGCTGGACGTCCGGCTGCGGGGCCGGGGCGTCTTCCGGGTCGTGGCGCTCGCCCCGTACGCCACGTCGGTGGCGGCGGCGACCCTGGTCTTCGCGCTGTTCTTCGGCCGGGACCACGGGATGGCGAACTGGGCGCTCGGGCTGGTCGGCGTCTCCCCGGTGGACTGGCAGAACGGCCCGTGGGCCTCGCGGTGCGCGGTGGCGTCGATCGTGATCTGGCGCTGGACCGGCTACAACGCGCTGATCTATCTGGCGGCGATGCAGACGGTCCCGCACGAGCTGTACGAGGCGGCGGCGCTGGACGGGGCCTCGCGGTGGCGCCAGTTCCTGCACGTGACGCTGCCGGGACTGCGGCCGGCGCTCGCCTTCACGGGGCTGGTGTCGACGATCGGCGCGATGCAGCTGTTCGGCGAACCGCTGCTGTTCGGCAGCGGGGCGGGGGCGACGGGCGGCGCGGACCACCAGTTCCAGACGCTGGGGCTCTACCTGTACGAGCAGGGCTGGGTGAACCTCCATCTGGGACGGGCGGCGGCGATCGCCTGGACCATGCTCCTGATCCTGGTCGTCCTGTTCGGTGCGGTCCGGCTGGCGCGGGCGGGTCTCGCGCGCCGGGAGGGCCGGACGCGCCGGGAGGGCCTCGCCCGCCGGACGGGTCTCGCGCGCCGGGAGGGAGCGCGGTGAGGACGGAGAAGGCCGGCTGGGGTACGTACACCCTGCTCGTCCTGTTCGCGGTCGTCTCGCTGTTCCCGCTGGTGTGGACGGCGGTCGCGGCCTCGCGGACCAACACCCGGCTGGCGGCCACCCCGCCGCCCTTCCGGTTCGGGCGGAACCTGCCGCGGAACGTGGAGATCGCCTGGACCGACGCCCGGCTGGGCGAGGCGCTGGCGAACACCGCCCTGGTGGCCGGGGCGGTCGCGGCCGGCACGGTCCTCTTCTCCACCCTCGCCGGCTTCGCCTTCGCCCGGCTGCGGTTCCGCCTCCGGGGCACCCTGCTGCTGCTCGTGGGCGCGACGATGCTGATCCCGCCCCAGCTGGGGGTGGTCCCGCTCTATCTGCTGATCGCGCGACTGCACTGGACGGACGAGCTCCAGGCGGTGATCCTGCCGTCGCTCGTGTCGGCCTTCGGGGTCTTCTTCATGCGCCAGCACCTGCTGCGGGCGCTGCCGCCCGAACTCCTGGAGGCGGCGCGGATGGACGGGGCGGGGACGGTACGGACGGTGTGGCACGTGGTGCTGCCGGCGGCGCGCCCGGCGATGGCGGTGCTCGCGATGCTGTCGTTCGTGGCGGCGTGGAACGACTTCTTCTGGCCGGTGCTCGCGCTGACGCAGACGGGGAACCCGACGGTGCAGGTGGCGCTCACGGGACTGGGGCGGGGGACGGTCCCCGACCAGTCGGTGGTGATGGCGGGGGCTCTGCTCGGAACGCTGCCGCTGCTCGTCGTCCTCGCGCTGTTCGGGCGGCACATCGTCGGCGGGGTGATGCGGGGCGCGGTGAAGGGCTGACTCCGGACGCCGCCCCCGGACGCCGGCTCCGGACACCGAATCCGGTCGTCAACCCCGAACGTCAATGTCTCACCCGTACGGGCGAGGCGATGATCCACTTTCCTCAACCACTAACGCCCCAAGGGAGTCAGCCGTGCCCAAGACCACGTTCACCCGCCAGGAGATCCAGTCCTTCGCGCAGCTCTCGCCGTTCGAGCTGAAGGACAAGTTCATCCAGATCGCCCAGGCCGCGCAGGCCGGCAAGCCCGGCCAGAAGGAGAAGTCGCAGGCGCAGATGCTCAACGCGGGCCGCGGCAACCCGAACTGGGTCGCCACCGGCCCCCGTGAGGCGTTCCACGCGCTCGGCTACTTCGCCCTCTCCGAGTCGCGCCGGGTGTGGACCGCCGACAACCTCGGCGGCATGCCGGAACTCACCGGCTCCGGCTCCCGCTTCGACACCTTCGTGCGACGGCACCCGGACCTGCCCGGGATCGAGCTGCTGCGGGACTGCGTGGAGTACGCCGTCGAGCGCTTCGGCTTCGACAAGGACGCGTTCGTGCACGAGCTGACCGACAGCTCGATCGGCGACAACTACCCCGTGCCGGACAGGATGCTCGCCCACACCGAGCAGATCGTGCGCGGCTACGTCCACGACGAGATGTTCGACAAGCGCCCGCCCGCCGGTGACCTGTCGCTCTTCGCGACCGAGGGCGGCACGGCCGCCATGTGCTACGTCTTCGACTCGCTGGTGAAGAACGGGATCCTGAGGAAGGGCGACCGGATCGCCCTGATGGTGCCGGTCTTCACCCCGTACATCGAGATCCCCGAGCTCGACACGTACGAGTTCGACGTCGTCACGGTCAACGCGAGCCTGTTCGCGGAGACCGGCGTGCGCGAGTGGCGCTACCCGACCGAGGAGGTCGCCAAGCTGGCCGACCCGTCGGTCAAGCTGGTCTGCGTCGTCAACCCGTCCAACCCGCCGTCGCTCGCGCTCAGCCGGCGGGTGACGGACCAGATCAAGGACATCGTCGCCGGGCAGAACCCGAACCTGCTGATCGTCACGGACGACGTGTACGGGACCTTCGTGGAGGGCTTCCGCTCGCTCGCCGCGGACCTGCCGCGCAACACGCTCCTCGTGTACTCGTACTCCAAGCACTACGGCTGCACCGGCCACCGGCTCGGCGTCATCGGCCTCCACGACGACAACGTGATCGACGAGATGATCGCGAAGCTGCCGCGGGCCGAGAAGGACCGCCTGGACAAGCGGTACGGCACGCTCAGCCTGGAGCCGGAGAAGATCCGGTTCATCGACCGGCTGGTGGCCGACTCCCGGCAGGTCGCCCTCAACCACACCGCCGGTCTGTCCCTGCCCCAGCAGGTGATGATGTCGCTCTTCTCCCTCTTCGACTTGCTGGACGAGGGCCAGGCGTACAAGGAGCGGATCCGCGGCATCGTGCGCCGGCGCCTCGACCTGCTCCTCGAAGGCGCCCAGATGAAGATCGCCGACGATGCGAAGCGGGCCGGGTACTACATCGAGCTCGACCTGCTCGCGGAGGCCGAGCGGGTGCACGGGAAGGACTTCGCGGACTTCCTGGAGAAGAACTACGAGCCCGTCGACCCGCTGTTCCGCCTGGCCGAGCAGACCAGCGTCGTCCTCCTCAACGGCGGTGGCTTCGACGGCCCCGAGTGGTCGGTGCGGGTGTCGCTCGCCAACCTCGACGACCTCGACTACCTGAAGATCGGCCACCACCTGCGGGCGATCTTCGACGACTACGCGGAGGAGTGGAAGACCTCGCGGGCCTCGTGACGCGGCGGGAAGCGGAGCGCGCGGGCGCGTGAACAGGGATGCGCGCCCCGGTCGGCGGTGGGGGTGGGTCCGACCGGGGCGCGCGGTGTGGGGGGTCCGGGGGGCGTGGGGGCGGAGGGGGCGGAGGGGTGTAGGGGGTGTAGGGGTGTGGGCGAGGAGGGGGTGTGGGGAGGAGCGGGGAGGACGTGGGGAGGGGCTGCGGGGGCTTACTTGTAGGCGGCGAACGCCTTCGTGAAGGCCAGGGGCTGCTGGAGGATCGAGGAGCAGGTGGCGTCGGCGTAGTTCACCGCACCGGCCGCGCACTGCTTGTCCCGGGTCGAGGACCACATCGAGAGCCAGCCGAGCCCCTTCGACTTCGCGAAGTCGACCAGCTGGGTGGCGTCGTCGACCTTGAAGACCTCGCTGGCGACGTCGTTGACGCCGATCATCGGGGTGACGGCGACGGCCTTCCAGGCGGCCGCGTCGGAGAGCCCGAGGACGCCCTTGACCTGGGCCTGGGTCGCGGTCGCGGCCTGGATCGCGTACGTGCCCATGTCCGCGTTGTACGCGGGGCCGTAGTCCATCGCCATGATGTTGACGGCGTCGACGCGGACCCCGTTGCGCCGGGCGTCGGCGAGCAGGTCCACGCCGGGCTGGGTCAGGCCCTCGGGCATGACCGGCAGCGTGAAGGAGACGTTCAGGCCCGGGTGGGACTTCTGGAGCTGGGCGATCGCCTGCGAGCGGCGGGTGTTGGCGGCGGTGTCCGGCAGGGCCGCGCCCTCGACGTCGAAGTCGACCTTGGTCAGCTTGTACTGGTCGACGACCTTGCCGTACGCGGCGGCGAGTGCCGAGGAGGTCGAGCAGTTCAGGGCCAGCTCGTGGCCGGCGGCGCCGCCGAAGGAGACGCGGACGTCCCCGCCCTTGGCGCGCAGGGCGCCGATCTGGGCCGCGACCTTGTCGTTCGCCAGGTCGGTGACCCCGCCCCACAGCGGGGCGCAGGCGCCGCCGGAGGTGATGAAGGCGAGGTTGAACTCCTTCACGCCGGTGGCGTCGGCGGTCGCGAGCAGGTCGTACGACGGGTAGAGCGAGGTGTCGACGTACGGGGCGTACTTCGCGGCCGTGACGGGGGCTCCCGTCGCCGTCGCGGTCGGGGTGGGGGCCGGGGTGGTGGGAGCCGGGGTGGTGGGAGCCGGAGTGGCGGTGGCGGTCGGCTTCGGGGACGCGGTGGCGGTGGCCGTCGGCTTCGGGGAGGCGGTCGCGGTGGGCTGCTCGGTGGGGCGTCCGCTGGGCGTGGGGGCCGGGCCGCCGGCCGAGCAGGCGGCCTTGTTGATGAGGCAGTTCGACGGGTCGCCGGCCTGGCCCGCGGCCGAGGTGACGAAGCCGACGGTGACGGACTGGCCGGGCGCCAGCTGCCGGTTCCAGCTCGCGGGCTTCACGGTGACGTGCCCGCCCGAGACGGTGTGCTCGCCGTTCCAGAGGGAGCCTATGGTCGTGCCGGCCGGGAGGTCGAACTCCAGCGTCCAGTCCGACTGGGCGGCGGACGTCTCGTTGGTGACGACGTACTGGCCGGTGTAGCCGCCGCTCCAGGAGCTGGTCCTGGTGTAGGCGGCGCCGACGGCCGCGGCCTGGGCGGTGCCGGTGAGCGCGAAGGCGGCGCCGCCGACGACCGCCGCCGCGACGATCGCGCCGACGACCTTGGTCCTGGTGGTCGCCCTGCGCCGGTGCGAACTCGTGCCCATCGCGTGCCTGCCTCTGCGTGCCGGGGGTGGTGGGGTGCGGCAGCACGCTAGCGACTGGTAACCGGACAAACGGGCGTCCGCGGACCCTGGCCGGGATTCTTAGGCTCCGCTTAAGGAAGCCATCGGAACCAGGAAAGGTTCGGGCGCGCGGACGGCCCCGCCGGGGCCCGCTCCAGGCGTCGGTGGCCTACCCGGGCACGGTTCACGCTTCGGTGACCCACCGGGTCGCGATGGGGCCGACGATCGCCCGCCGGGCGCGGTTCGCCCGCCCGGCCCGGTTCAGCCGTCCGCGGCCCGCCGGGTCCCGGTGCCGCCGCGGCGACGCCGGGCCGGGCGGTGGCCGCGGCGGCCGGACGTCACGCCGGCCCGGCGGCCGTCGAGACCGATCCAGACCCGGACCTCGGTGCCGCCGAGCACCGAGTGCCCGATGCGGACGTCGCCGCCGGTGGTCTCCGCCATCCGCCGCACGATGTCGAGACCGAGGCCCGTGGAGCCTGCGCGGGCGCCGCTGTTGCCGCGGGCCAGGGCGGCGGCGGGGTCGGCGATGCCGGGGCCGGCGTCGGAGACGAGGACGATGACGGCGTCGTCGCCGTTGTGGACGTCGATGGAGAAGGCGGTGCCCTCGGGGGTGTGCCGGAAGACGTTGCCGAGCAGGGCGTCGAGCGCGGCGACGAGTTCGGGGCGCGCGACCGGGATGCGGACCGGGCGTTCGACACCCGCGACCCGCACCCGGCGGCCCTCGTCCTCGGCCAGCGCCGACCAGAAGTCCATCCGCTCGCGGACCACTTCGGCGGCGTCGCAGCCGGCGCCGGGTCCGGTCGCCTGGGTCTGCGGCTTCGCCTCCCGGGCCGTACGGATGATGATGTCGACCTCCCGCTCCAGCTGCTCGACGGCGGCGCGGGTCTGTTCCGCGGCCGGACCCGAGCCGAGCGAGGCGGCGTTGAGCCGGAGCACGGTCAGCGGGGTGCGGAGCCGGTGGGAGAGGTCGGCGGCCAGCTCGCGCTCGTTGGCGAGGAGCTGGACGACCTGGTCGGCCATCGAGTTGAAGGCGACGGCCGCCGACTTGAGCTCCGGCGGGCCTTCCTCGGGCACCCGCGCGCCGAGCCGGCCCTCGCCCAGGTCGTGGGCGGCGCCCGCGAGCCGCTGGGCGGGCTGGACCATCCGGACGCCGAGGCGGTCGGCGACGGCGACGGAGCCCACGATCAGGGCGACGCCGACGCCGGCGAGGACCAGCCAGGCGGTGGCGACCCCGTTGGTCACCTCGCCCTCGGGGACGAAGAGTTCGACGATGGCGACCTTGCCGCTGCTGAGCGCGGTGGGCTGGAGCAGGGCGAAGCCGCCCGGGACCTCGGCGATGGAGGCCCGGCCGAGGCTGCGGGTGGCGGCGAGTTCCTCCGCGCCGGCCCGCCGGGTGCCGATCTCCAGCGGCGCTCCGCCGGGTTCGGCGGCGGGCACGTGGACCGCGAGCCGCCCGGTGGCCCCGTCCTCGGTGGTGGCGACGGCCTTGTCCAGCTCGTCGCGGTCGGTGGTGATCGCGAGGACGGGGGCGAGCCCGGCGGCCCGCCGCTCGGCGTTGGAGAACGCGCGGTCGCGGGCCATCTCCTTGACGACGAGTCCGAGGGGTACGGCGAAGGCGAAGACGACCATCGCGGTGACGGCCAGGGACACCTTGACGAGCGCCCATCTCACGGCTGCGGCTCCCGGGGCGGCTCCAGCTTCACGCCCACCCCGCGCAGGGTGTGGAGATAGCGGGGACGTGCGGCCGTTTCACCCAGTTTCCGCCGCAGCCATGACAAATGTACGTCGATGGTCTGATCGTCCCCGTACGACTGCTGCCACACCTCGGCGAGCAGTTCCTTGCGCGGGACGACGACGCCGGGCCGCCCCGCGAGGAAGGCCAGCAGGTCGAACTCGCGCCGGGTCAGGTCCAACGGCGCGCCGTCCAGCTCCGCCTGACGGCGCAGCGGGTCGACGGTCAGCCCGCCGACCCGGATCACCCGCGACGGGGGCAGTTCCCCCGCCGAGGCCCGCGCCCGGCGCAGCACGGCCGCCATCCGGGCCGACAGGTGGTCGACCGAGAAGGGCTTCACCAGGTAGTCGTCCGCGCCCGCGTGGAGGAGCCGTACGATCTCCGCCTCGTCGTCGCGGGCGGTCGCGATGATCACCGGTACGTCGGTGATCCCGCGCAGCATCTTGAGCGCCTCGGACCCGTCCAGATCGGGCAGACCGAGGTCCAGGATCACGACGTCGAAGCGGAAATGGGCGACCTCGCGCAACGCCTCCAGAGCCGTGCCGACGCTCCGTACCGTGTGGGAGACCTCGGTCAGCTGCCGTATGAGGGCGGAGCGCACGAACTGGTCGTCCTCGACCACGAGCACACTTGCCATGGGCCGCACCGTACGCCATTCGGGGGAACCGGAGAGCAATCCGCACCCTCCGGTACGGCTTCTCGCGGGGTAGTGCACTATGTCCCGGTGCGAAGAGGACTCGTTCACGCCCTGGCCTGGTCGCTCGCCACCGGCGCGGCGGTCACCCTGTCCTGGTGGGGAGTGCACACCGTGCTGTCCGGCACCGTCTACGACCCTCCGCGCGCGCTGCCGCTGCCGGCCGGCGGCACCATCGGAGCGGCCGCCTCCGGCAGCGACCCGCTCACCTCGTCGACCCGGCCGCCCGAGCCGGCCGCGTCCTCCGCGCCCGCCACGCCCACGGACATCCCGAGCACCGGCCCCGCGACCCCGTCGACGCGCCCCTCCCGCACCCCGCGGCCCACCACGCCGCCGCCCGCCACCACCACGCCGGACTCCGCCTCCCGGGTGCAGAGCTACCCGGTCGACGGCGGCCGGGTCACCTTCGACCTCGGGGAGACCTCGGCCGAACTCGTCTCGGCGATCCCCGCCTCCGGCTGGCAGATGCAGGTGTGGAAGCAGCCGACGTGGATCCGCGTCACCTTCACCAAGGACGGTCGCGAGCTGTCGGTCTTCTGCCTCTGGCACGACACCGCGCCCCGCGTCGAGATCGACGACCGGCAGACGTAGGGCGGGCCCGCGGCCTCAGCGGAAGGCGGACGCGGGGGGTACGGGCGAGGGCTTGGCGCTCGCGTCGGTGACCGGCGCCGCTCCCCCGGCGAAGTCGGCGAGGGCCCGGCCGTGTTCGACGCGGCCCGGATGGGGGTCGGTGGCGACCCGGCGGGTCAGCTCGGCCACCGGGAGTTCCCGGTCCGAGGCGAGCAGCACCGCGTTGCCGAAGCGGCGGCCGCGGAGCACCGTCGGGTCGGCGGTCAGCGCCAGTTCGGGGAAGACGGCGGCGGCGGTGGCGATCTGGCCGCGCAGATGGGTCAGGGGCGGCCCGTCGGCCAGGTTCGCCGCGTAGAAGCCGCCGGGCCGCAGCACCCGCCGTACCTCGGCGAGGAACTCGGTGCTGGTCAGATGGGCCGGGGTGCGGGCGCCGCTGAACACGTCGGCGATGACGAGGTCGGCCCAGCCGTCCTGGACCTTGGCCAGGCCGTCCCGGGCGTCGGTGGAGCGGACACGGACGCGGGCTCCGGCGTCGAGCGGCAGTTCGCGGCGGACGAGCTGGACCAGCGGGCCGTCGAGCTCCACGATCTGCTGGGTGGAGCGGGGCCGGGTCGCGGCGACGTACCGGGCGAGGGTGAAGGCCCCGCCGCCGAGGTGCACGACCTGGAGCGGCCGGTTCGGCGGGGCGGCGAGGTCGGCGATGTGGCCGAGGCGCCGCTGGTACTCGAAGGCGAGGTGGGCCGGGTCGTCCAGGTCGACGTGCGACTGCGGGGCGCCGTCGATGAGCAGCGTCCAGCCGCGCGGGCGTTCCCGGTCGGGTATGAGTTCGGCGAGCCCGCCGTCGACGGTCTCGACGACGGATGCGGCCGCCGCCGCCCGGTCACGCTGTTTGTTCCTGGCCACGGCTCCATTATCGGGGCACACCGGACCGGCCCGCCCGACGCCCGGGGCGCCGGCCCCGCCGGCGGTTCAGCGGCAGCCGTCGGCCGCCTCGATCAGCCGGGCCGCCTCGCCGAGCGCCTCGCGCAGCACCACCGGGTCGGTGACCGGGTCGGTGTCGCCGGGCGGCAGCAGCCAGCCGGCCGGCCGGGGCGTGTCACCGGCGGGCTCGGGCAGCTCCGGCAGCGCGGGGAGGCGCAGCCCGCGTCCCGAGGTCCGCGTACAGGCGCTGCCGGGCATGTCCCAGCCGGCGGCGGTGCCGGGCGGCACCAGGAAGCCCAGGGTGTCGCAGGTCCCGTCGTGCACGACGGGGCCGACGGCGGGGACGCTGCCGCGCCGCAGGATGTCGACGGCCTCCAGGCCCTGGCGGACCGGCACGGTCACCAGGTCCCAGGGCTCCGCGGGCGGCTGGGGGGTGTCGCCGTCCGGGGCGGGTACGTGCCGCGTGGCCGACTGCGATCCGATCTCCGACATGGGACCCCTCCTCGCTCCTGAGGAGACACGTTCCGTCTCTCCCTTACGGTTCAACGCCCGTGCGCGTCAACGGCTACGGCGCCATGCCGCCGCAAAGGATGGCAGTTCATGGCAGATCGCAGGCGAGATATCCGATTTGTAGCCAAACTCAGCGTAGGCATCCGGTCACAGCAGGTACGTTCTTGCCGCCGGACCACCCGGCAGCACCAGGAGAGGGCTCGGCCAATGGCGATGTCACGGGCAGTTCCCAATCCCGCCTTCCGCCGGCTCCGCGGACAGCACTCGCCGGCGGAGTTCGCGGCGGCGGTCCGCCGGGCGGCGCGGGAGATCGGCGAACAGGTCGCGTGCGACGCCCGCTACATCGGGCGCGTGGAGGCGGGCGAGATCCGCTGCCCCAACTACGCGTACGAGCGGGTCTTCCTGCACATGTTCCCCGGACTCGGCCTCGCCGACCTGGGGTTCTCCGCGCGGGAGACGGTGCGCGGCCGACGGCAGGCCGTCCCGGCCGGGGCAGCGCCTCCCGCCGCCATCACCACCCGGAACGATGAGGAGAGCGACGTGCTGCGTCGCGCATTCATGACGAGCGGCTCCGCCACCCTGGCGGCCGCCTCGCTGGGACTCGGCGGCCCCGCCGTCGCGATCCCCGCCCCCCGCGGCGCCCACCGGATCGGCGAGGCCGAGGTGCGGGCCGTCGAGGACGCCGTGCGGCAGATCCGTCTGCTCGACGACCGGCACGGCGCCGACGGGCTCTACAAGGTCGCCGCCCAGCCGCTCCGTACCGCGTACGCGCTGCTCGACACCGGCACCATGACCCGCCGTTCCACCGAGGACCGGCTGCACGCGGGCGCGGGCGAGCTCTCCCTCTCCGTCGGCTGGCTGGCCCACGACTCGGGCCGGCACGAGGACGCGCGCTCGCACTACGCCGAAGCCCTCGCCACCGCGCGCGTGGCGGGCAACGCGGCCCTGGAGGCGCACGCCTTCTGCAACACCTCGTTCCTGGCCCGGGACACCGGTCGGCACCGCGAGGCGGTCCGGGCGGCGCAGGCCGGGCTGCGGGCGGCCCAGCCGCTCGACTCGGCACGGCTGCTGTCGCTGCTGTCGCTGCGGGAGGCGGGCGCGTGGGCGGAGCTCGGCGACCGCTCGGCCTGCGAGCAGGCCCTCGGCCGGGCGCACGGCTTCTTCGACCGGGGGCCGGCCGAGGGCGACCCCGAGTGGATGTCCTTCTTCGGCGAGCCGGAGCGGGAGGCCCTGGAGGCGCAGTGCTGGTCGGCGCTCGGCGACTGGGGCCGGGCGGCCCGCCACGCCCACCGGGCCACGGTCCTGCAGAACCCGCACTTCGCCCGGAACCTCGCGCTCTACCGCGCCCACCTCGCCAGGGACCTGGCGCACGCCGGCCGCCCCGACGAGGCCGCGGCGGAGGCGAGGCGGGTGGCGGACTCCCTCGAGGGCATCGCCTCGGCCCGCATCCGCGGCATGCTCGCCGAGACGGGCCGGATCCTCGCCGCGTACTGACCGACGAGCCGGATCCTCGCCGCGTGGCGGACGGGCCTCTACTCCAGGTGGCCGGTGTCGTTCCAGCGCTCGATCGCCGGGTCGCCGTAGGCCCAGCCCAGCACCGACAGGCTCGTCGGGTCGAGGCGGATGCGGGACGCGAAGGACACGTCCTCGCCGAGCCAGCGGGCGCCGATCGAACGCAGGATGTGGCCGTGCGCGAAGACCAGGACGTCGCGGTCGGCGGAGCGGGCCCGGTGCACGACCTCGTCGGCGCGGTCCGACAGCTGCGCGAGGGTCTCGCCCTCCGGGACGCCGTCGCGCCAGATGAACCAGCCCGGGCGGACGGCCTGGATCTCGGGCGGGGTCATTCCCTCGTACGCCCCGTAGTCCCATTCCATGAGCGCGTCCCAGGGCTCGGCCCGGTCGGCGAAGCCGGCGAGTGCGCAGGTCTCGCTCGCCCGGACGAGCGGGCTGGTGAGGACCTCCACTCCGGGCAGCCCCTGCCAGGGCCCGCGGTGCAGGCGCTCGCCGAGCAGCTTCGCGCCGCGCCGCCCCTCGTCGAGCAGTGGGATGTCGGTCCTGCCGGTGTGCCGGCCGAGAAGTGACCACTCGGTCTGGCCGTGCCGGGCGAGCAGGATGCGCGGTGCCATGGGAAGGACGCTCCAGGGGTTCACGGTGCTGACGTGCCTCTCCCATCATCGCCCACCTGAATGCGGGGTGGCCTCCGGGCAACCCCCCGGCGCCGTCCGGCGTCCCCTCCCCCGGGCGGACACCTTCTGGGGGGACTTATTCCATGCGCAAGCCAAGGTGGTGGGCCGAGCTCTCGCTGATCGGCGTCGTGTACGCGGCGTACACCGGCGGGCGGCTCCTCGTGCGCGGCGACGAGACGACGGCCGTGGAGCACGGCCTGGCGATCCTCCGGCTGGAGGAGGGGCTGGGGATCGACGCCGAGCACCCGCTGAACCGGCTGTTCACGGACGTTCCGGCGCTGGGCATCCCGGCGGACTTCGCGTACGCCTCCCTGCACTACCTCGTCACCCCGGCGATCCTCGTGTGGCTGTTCCGGCGCCGCCCCGCCCACTACCGGGCCGCCCGCACCTGGCTGATGGCCTCCACCCTGCTCGGCCTGGTCGGCTTCACGCTGCTGCCGACCTGCCCGCCCCGGCTGCTCGACCCGGTGCACGGATTCACCGACACGATGGCGCACTTCAGCGCGTACGGCTGGTGGGGCGGCGAGGCCAGCGCGCCACGCGGGCTCGGCGGGATGACGAACCAGTACGCGGCGATGCCCAGCCTGCACGTGGGGTGGGCGCTGTGGTGCGGGGTGATGCTGTGGCGCCACGGGCGCACCCCGGCGGCGAAGGCCCTCGGGGTGGCGTACCCGCTGGTCACCACGCTGGTCGTGATGGGGACCGCCAACCACTACCTGCTCGACGCGGTCGCCGGGGCGGCCGTGATGGGCGCCGGGCTGCTCCTCGCGCCGTACCTGCTGCGGGCCGTCGACCGGCCGGGAAGGAACGGCCCCGGGCGCGACCCGGCGGAAGCTCCCCCGGTTGTCAGTGGCGGATGCGAGACTTCCACGGGTGAGCGCATCCCTGGACAGCGGTCCGTCCCTACCGCCGCAGACCACCCGACAGCAGCTCGCTGAGCTGCGCGGACCGGCCACCGTGCCGCGGCCGCTGGACGCGCGGGCCCTCGCGGCGCTCGCCGCGAACCCCGGCTGCCGGCGGCGGGCCCTGCTCGACGGCGCCGGGGTCGACAAGTCCGCCCTGGCCGCGAAGCTGGGTTCGCCGGCTCCCTTCGGCCAGTCGCAGTTCGCGATCGTGCGGGGCAACTCCTTCGAGGCGAAGGTGAAGGCGGACGGCGGCCGCGAGCTGCTGCGGCTGGTCGGCGCCGACGAGCCGGGCGAGGTCTCCGTGCCCGATCTGGCGGCGGCCGGGCCCGAGGGCCGGACGGCCCGGACGGCGCTCGCCCTGCGGGAGGCGACCGGCGCCGGGACGTGGACCCTGCTCGACCATCCGCTGCTCGCCCTGGAGGTGGCGGGCTCGCCGGTCTATCTGGAGCCGGACGCCGTGGTGGTCCGCCCCGACGGCGGGTGGACGGTGGTCGAGATCAAGTCCTTCCCGATGATCGACGGTTCGGCCGACCCGGCCAAGGTGGGCGCCGCGGCCCGTCAGGCCGCGGTGTACGTGCTCGCGCTGGAGCGGGTGGCGGCGCGCACCGAGGGCGCCCGGGTCGCGCACTCGGTGGTCCTCGTCTGCCCCAAGGACTTCTCGAACGTGCCGACGGCCTCGCTCGTCGACGTCCGCAAGCAGCGGTCGGTCACCCGGCGCCAGCTGGACCGGCTGACCCGGATCGACGAGATCGCCGCCGCCCTGCCGGAGGGCGTCAGTTTCGACGTGGCGGAGCGCTCGGCCCAGGAGCTGGCCGCGTCCGTGGAATGCGTGCCCCACCAGTACGCGCCGGAGTGCCTGGCCGCCTGCGAGCTGGCCTTCCACTGCCGGTCGCGGGCGCGGGAGGACGACGCGGTGGAGACCCTGGGCCGGTCGGTGCGGGCCGAGCTCGGCGGGCTGACGACGGTCGGCGCGGTGCTGGCCGCGGCGCGCGGCGAGCAGGGCGACCCGGCGGACCCGGCGGTGGCGGCGCTCCGCCGGGCGAAGGCGCTGCGCGAGGAGGCCCTGGCATGTCGCTGATCTCCCTGCTGGCCCGGATGGAGGCCGTCGAGTCCGGCCGGGCCCAGCCGCTGGCGACCGTCCGGCACCGGCGGTTGTCGGACCGGCCGCTCGTCCTCGTCCCGCTGACGACCGCCGGCGAGGCGGGCGCCCCGCTGGGCGTGCTCGTCGGCACCGACCCCGAGGAGCCGCGGCTCCTGGTGGTGGCCCAGCCCCGGGACCGTGACCTGCGGTTCGCGTTCCTCGCCGACCTGGCGGAGGAGGTCCTGCCGTACGTCGGCTCGTTCACGGACGCCGTCGAGGCGGTGGAGAGGAACGAGGTCGACGCGGAGACCGGCAGGAAGGTGAAGGTCGAGGTCGAGCTGTGCGCGGACGCGCCGCAGCTGATCGTGCCGAGCCGGGCGGGCATCGAGTACGTACGGCTGCTGGGGCGGTCGACACGGTTCCGGCGGACGGCCGAGCAGGACCCGGAGACGCCGTTCCCCGCGCCGCCGCGGGTGCCGCTGCTCGGACGCTGGCTGACGCACTTCGGCGAGCGGGCCCGGGTGCCCGGCTCCTCGCTGCTGCTCGCGGCGACCGACCTCCTCAACCGGCACTGGGCGACCGGCCAGTCCTCCCTGGAGGACCAGCACCTGGGCGCGCTGCTCGCCTGGATCGACCCGCGCGACGGGGAGCCGGGCGCGGAGGCGGCGCTGCGGGCCGAGACGGGCCGGGACGCGCAGGGTCAGCTGCTGTGCCCGCCCGCCGGGCCGGCCACCGACCCCGCCTTCGACAACCGGCTCCTCGCGCCCGCGATCGAGCGGTACGACCGGGCCCGGCAGGCGCTCGGCGCGGCCGAGGACGGCGAGGCGGCCGACTCGGGCCTCGGCGAACTGCACGCGGCCGAGCGGGAGCTGCGCCGGCTGGTCGCCTCCCAGCTGAAGCCGACCTGGGACGCGGTGTGGCGGGCGGTGGACCTGCTGCGGGAGCTGCCGGAGGGGGCCAGGGTCGCGGACCGCTGGACCCGGGACCGCTGGTCCTTCACCGCCCACCGCGACCGGGTCACCGCGGGTGAGCCGCCGCAGCCGCGCCGGGACGACGCCGTGACGGCGGCCTCCAAGCTCGCCGCCCGCGAGCAGGCGCAGGGCCAGCTGGAGGCGCAGGAGGCGCTCGACGACCCGCTGGTGCTGGCCGGGCGGCGGCTCGCGGGCGAGGCGTTCACCGCCGAGGTGGTGGAGGTGACGATGGCCTGGACGGAGTCGAAGCGGCCCGCGCCGCGTCCGCTGGTCACGGTCCGCACGGACGACCGGCCGCACCTGGGCGAGAAGGTGAAGGTGTTCCGGTCGCTCGACGGCAAGCCGCAGGCGGCGGAGTTCGTGCGCCACGAGGAGGACGGCTCGCTGCTGCTGCGGGTCCTGGACCGGATGGGGCGCTCCAGGGAGCCCGCGGAGGGTTCGGTGCCGGAGAAGGGCGAGCGGATCGCCTGGACGCTGTTCGAGCACGAGCAGCGGGTCGGGCCGAAGCTGCCGGACCCGGAGGAGACGCCCTGGACGCACGGCGGTCCGCCGAGGACGGACGCCGTCGAACTGCCCGACGCCGTGACCCCCGAGGACGTGCTGTGAGCGTGACCGTGTTCGATCCCTCCGCCGAGGCCGGCCGGGCGACGGCCGGCATCCTGGCGGACACCCTGCACGGCGCGTCGCGCGGTGTGGTCGTCGACTCGCCTCCGGGCGCGGGGAAGTCGACGCTGGTGGTCCGCGCGGCCCTCGAACTGGCCGCCGCCGGGCGCCCCCTGATGGTGGTCGCGCAGACGAACGCGCAGGTGGACGACCTGGTGCTGCGGCTCGCCGAGAAGGAGCCCGGCCTTGAGGTGGGCCGGCTGCACTCGAACGACAGCGACCCGTACGACAAGGCGCTCGACGACCTGGAGCACGTACGGAAGTCGGCGAAGGCGGGTGAGCTGGCCGGGCTGCCGGTGGTCCTGTCGACCTCCGCCAAGTGGGCGCACGTGAAGAACGTCGAGCCGTGGGCGCACGCGATCGTCGACGAGGCGTACCAGATGCGCTCCGACGCGCTGCTCGCGGTGGCGGGGCTGTTCGAGCGGGCGCTGTTCGTGGGCGACCCCGGGCAGCTGGACCCGTTCTCGGTGGTGGGCGCGGAGCAGTGGGCGGGGCTCTCGTACGACCCGTCGGCGAGCGCGGTGTCCACGCTCCTGGCGCACAATCCGGAGCTGCCTCAGCACCGGTTGCCGGTGTCGTGGCGGCTGCCCGCCTCGGCGGCGCCGCTGGTCTCGGACGCCTTCTATCCGTTCACGCCGTTCCGCAGCGGCACCGGGCCCGAGGACCGGAGGCTCTCCTTCTCGGTGCCGTCGGACGGCTCGGGCCCCGACCGGGTCCTCGACGAGGCGGCGGAGTCCGGCTGGGGTCTGCTCGAACTGCCGGCCCGGCACACCCCGCGGACCGATCCCGAGGCGGTCGGCGCGGTCGCGCTGGTCGTGCGCCGGCTGCTCGACCGGGGCGGGGCCGCGGTCTCGGAGCAGGCGGAGCGACCGGTTCCGCTGACGCCGGACCGGGTCGCGGTCGGCACCGCCCACCGCGACCAGGCGGCGGCCGTCCGGGCCGCGCTCGCGGAGCTCGGGGTGACCGGGGTGACGGTGGACACCGCGAACCGCCTCCAGGGGCGCGAGTACGACGTGACGGTCGTCCTCCATCCGCTCTCCGGCCGCCCGGACGCGACCGCCTTCCACCTGGAGACGGGGCGGCTGTGCGTGCTCGCGTCCCGGCATCGGCACGCCTGTGTGGTGGTCTGCCGCGCGGGCGTCACGGAGCTTCTCGACGAGCATCCGTCGACGGAGCCGGTGCAGCTGGGCGCGGCGGTGTCGTTCCCCGACGGCTGGGAGGCGAACCACGCGGTCCTCTCCCACCTGGCGGAGCACCGGGTCAGCTGGACTCCCTGAGCCGGGCGGCCAGGGCGAGGAGTTCGTCGACCGACCACTGGTCGTAGACGTGCTCGCCGTACTTCACGGCGGCGACGCGGCCGTCCGGGGCGATCAGGAAGTCGGCGGGGAGGCCGAGGCGACCGCCCGGCTGCGAGCCGGCGGGCAGCCGTCCCCGGCCCCGGAGCAGCTCCCAGGCGCCGCGGAGCAGGGACCGGGCGATCGCCGGCCAGGCGCGCGGGGCGAGCAGGGCCCTGCGGTGGGCCTCCACCCCGAACTCGGCGTACAGCACCTTGGCGGGGTCCGCGACGACGGCGAACGGCAGATGGGTCACGTGCTCGCGGAGCTCGTCGGCGGGGGAGTGGAAGAGGACCACCTCGCGGATTCCGGCCTGTTCGATCTCCTGGTGCCGCAGGACCACCGACCGCAGGTGAAGGTTGCAGACCGGGCAGCCCGCGAAGCGGCGGAACTGCACGTGGGTGGGGCGTGTGGGGTCCGGGAGGGTGAGCGGGGGGCCGAGGACCGGCGTGAGCGTCCGGGCGGGCACGGAACGACCGGGCTCCAGGCGGGCACGGGGCCGGGGTGTGCGGGACCGGGTCGTGCGGGGCTCGGATGTGCGGGGCTGGGGTGTGCGCATGGGACACCGCTTTCCTCGTAGGCGTACGGCGTACTCCTAACAGCGTAGGCGTAGGGCGTACGCTGTCAACCGCCATGCCACGACCCCGCTCCCTCACCCTGGACCGACTGGCCGCCGCGGCCCTCGCCGTCATCGACCGCGACGGGCTCGCCGCCCTCTCCATGCGCACCGTCGCCAAGGAACTCGGCATGAGCCCCATGGGGCTCTACCGGTACGTGAGCGATCGCGAGGAGCTGGAGGGGCTCGTGGTCGACCGCGTCCTGGGCTCCGTCGACGCCACACCCCCCTCCCCTGACACCCCTTGGCGGGAGCGGATCGAGACCATGGTCGGGCGCTTGCGCGACGCCGTGGCCCGTCACCCGGAGGCCGTCCCGCTGACCCTCGCCCACCGGCACCACGCGGCCGGAGGTCTGCGCTGGTCGGAGACCGTGCTCGGCATCCTGGCCGAGGCAGGGATCGACGGCCGGCAGCGGGTCGTCGCCCTGCGCGCGCTCCACGGGTACGTCACCGGGGCGATCCAGCTCGAACACCTCGGGCCCCTCGCCGGCGAGGGCACGGCGATGATCGCCGCGCTGCCCGAGGACCGGTTCCCCCACCTCGCGGAGACGGCACGGACCGCCGGCGAGGTCGGCCCCGACCAGGAGTTCTTCGGCGGTCTGCGCCTGCTGCTGCGCGGCCTCGACGGCTGACGGCCCCGGCCGGGCCGGCACCGGGAGCTTTCCGGGGGCGCGTGCCGGAGGGGTTCGCGCTCTTGCGGGACGCGGGACAATGGAAGACGGCCCGGAATTCCGGGCCGTGCCTGTGCGAGGAGGAGACGGACCATGGCGGAACCCGCGGAGCGGAGCGGACAGCGACGGCTTCGGCCGGCACCGCTGGTCTTCGAGCCTGCCGAGGCGACCGCCGACCCGGAGCACTTCTTCGACCTGGAGTCGATAGAGGATCCGCGGGAGCTGCTGGCGCGCGCGACGGAGCTGACGCTGGCGTTCCGCGCGGCGACGGACCGGGCGACCGAGTTCCAGGCCATCGCCGCCGCCCAGCTCGCGGACCCGCGCCGGTTCGACCGGCTCACCGCCGCCGCCGTGGCCGAGCGCGCCCAGTGGACCGAGGACTACGCGGTGAAGATGATCGAGTTCGGCCGCGACCTGATCCGGTCGAACGGCCGCCCGCCGGAGGAGTAGGCCGGCGGGGCCCGCGCGCCTGCCCGGAGCATCTGCACCCCGCGTGCGCCCCCTGGCATATGCGGGGCGCACGATACTCCTCGCCGGGCCCTCCTGTCCGGGATTCCGGGAACCCTCGGAAATCGCTCGGTTACGCCGGGTAGACCTGGATCCATGACGACCTGGCTGCGCGACGAGATCCCGCACGACATCTTCCGGTTCCTCCGGGAGGGTGACGAGGGACGGCACCAGACGGCCCGGGTGACGGCGGACGGGGCCGCGTGGCTCGCCTCGGCCGCCGGGGAGCGGGTGGCCGCGCTCACCCGCTGGGAGGCCCGTCCAGCCTCGCCCGCGACGCTGCCCTGCGGCACGGTCTTCGACGTCGTCAACGTGGACCCGGTCTTCGGGCGCCGGATGCTGGACCGCCTCTGGGCGGAGGGTCCGGGCTCCGGGCCCGTCGCGATGCACCGGGGCCGGATGATGCTGTTCGCCGCGCCGGGCACCGCCCAGCGGCTGCCGGCGCTGCTGGACTGGGAGGAGTGGGGCGAGGCGGTGCCCCGGCCGCTCTGCCACGGGGGCGGGGACGCGGTGACCGTGCCGCCGCTCGTGCCCTCGTCGGACACCTCCGGACCCCGCTGGCTGGTCGCCCCGGACACCCGCCACCCGTGGCTGCCGGGCCCCGAGGTCGTGCTGTGGGCCTGCGTGCGGGCCGTCCGGGCGGCTTCCGCCGCCGACGTGCGGGTATCGATTTTTCCTCCCGCCGATCCGGGTGCTAATGTCTACGACGTCAGCAGGCGCCGCTAGCTCAGTTGGTTAGAGCAGCTGACTCTTAATCAGCGGGTCCGGGGTTCGAGTCCCTGGCGGCGCACAGACGGAAGAAGCCCCTCGCGGAAGCGGGGGGCTTCTTCGTGTTCCGGACGGGTCCGCCGCTCAGCCCACGACCGGTGGGGTGATCCGGACCGTCCAGGCGCCCGTCGCGGTCCGGTCGGTGACCTCGACCCGGACGCCGGTGCCGGGCACGGTGAGGGTCTCGCCCTCCTCCAGCGGGGCGTCCGCGAGCGGCGGGTAGACCGAGCGGTCCCAGCACGCCTCGGTGCGCGGGTGCGCGTCGACGACCTCGACCGGGCCGTCGCCGGAGGCCGCGCCGGCCCGTACCCGGTAGACGAGCACGCCCTCGGTGCACGTCTCGGCGTCGTTGCCGGCGGAGCTGCGGGCCTCGACCGCGAGGACGCTGTCCGGGCCGGTGCGGACGACGGCGAGCCGGGTGCCGAGGGTGCCGCCGGCCGGGACCGGGGCGTCGGTCGGCTCCAGGCTGACCACCCGGGTGCCGGTGCCCTGGACGCAGCTCACCTGGGCCCGGGACAGCCAGCCGAGCTTCCACTTGTGCCAGCCGAAGAGGTCGGGGGCGAGTCCGAACTGGCTGCCCATGACGTCCCAGTCCCCCACATGGGTGTCCCAGTCGCCCTTCCCGTCCACCGGCCGGCGGTAGAGGTCGGGCAGGTCGAAGACGTGGCCGGTCTCGTGGGCGAGGACGTTGCGGTCGGGCGGGTGCCGCTCGAAGACCGTGACGACCCGCTTGATCTCGGTGCCGTCGACCTCCAGGGGCCGTTCGAGGTTGACGACCTTGGTGGCGTCCGAGTCCACGCCGGGCGCGTCCGGGTCGGCGACCAGGTAGACGATGTCGTACGCGGAGAAGTCGACGCCCGGGTCCGCGGCGGCGATCGCGTCGCGGAGGTAGCCGGCGCGCTTCCCGGCGTCCCAGTCGCGCCGTATGTCGTACGCGCCCGACTCCCGCGGCATCCGGGTCCAGGTGAGCTGGGGATGGGGGCGCAGGGTGAAGCGGCCGTAGGAGGCGCGTTCGAAGTACTCGCTGGTGGCGGGGAAGTGGTCGGCGGCGAGTTCGGCGGGTTCGGTGAGCGGGTCGGAGTCCGGGAAGGACAGGAAGATCATGACCGCGTCGAGGGTGCGGGCGGGGCGGGGGTAGGACTGGTTCCAGCTGTCGAGGCCGAGTGAGTGGTGGGCGGCGGTACGGGGCAGGGTGCAGGGGCTCGCCGTCGGGGCGCCGACGGCGGGGCCGGCGACGAGGCCGGTGGCGGCCAGGGCGGCGAGCGAGGTGAAGGCCGCCGCTCCGGCACGCAGCCGTGGGCGTTCCACTCCCCCGGGTGGCTGCTGACCCCTCACGTGGACCTCCGGATCGGGAATGCGGGACACCCCACCCACCTTGTGACGTTTCGCGGCGTTTCGCATGTTTCCGCTGCCCCGGTCGGGTGAGGGGGCGCCATGGGGTCGACGCGACACGGACGCATTTCAGCTCACGGAAAGTCACATTCGGTCAGGTCGTCGTCGACCCGTGTCAGACCTGCGCAGAAACGATCGGGCGACACACGGGGGTGGGCTTCCCCACACGGGTGGGTGCCCCCCGCGCGCGCCCCGGAGCTGGAACGCTCCCCCGCACGGGCTCTATGATCGGCTCACTCTTCCTTGGCCGACCATCCCGACCACATGTGACCGGCCCGACTGCACTACGGGAGCGATCGGTGAGCGGAACCCCCGAAAGACCGGTGCACCCAGAGCCGCCGGAGACACGCACGGCAGAGCCCGCGCTCACGGAGCGTCACACCGGGCACCCCGAGCCCGAACGGACGGCCGGCGGGCACCCCGAGCCCGAACGGCGGGACGGCGGACGCCCCGAACCCGAACGGCGGACCGGCGGGCCCCCCGAGGCCGAACTCCGCGACTGCCGCGCCGCCTTCGCGGTCTCGCGGCTCGCCATGGCCGTCGTCGACGAGGACGGCGTCGTCGTCACCGCCAACGACTCCTTCGGCGCCCTCCTCGGCGCCGAGCCCGGGTCGCTGCGCGAACAGGCCGCCGCCGACCTCGTCGACCTCGCCTCCGACGGCCGCACCTGGCACGCGTACCGCGAGGTACTGCGCGGCCGCCGCTCGCGCTTCCGCTGCACCCGGCGCCTCAAGCACCCCGACGGGCGCTCCCTGTGGGCCGAGATCACCGTCGCTCCCGTGCCCGACAGCCGGCGCGTCCTGCTGTCGATCACGGACATCAGCGACCGGCGCGAGCTCCAGGCGCGGCTGCGCCACCTCCAGATGCACGACCCGGTGACCCGGCTGCCCAACCGGGCCCTGTTCTTCGAGCGCCTGTCGGCGGCCCTGGACGCCTCCGCCCCGGCCGCCGCGAAGGAGGGCGAGCCGGTCGCCCCGTCCCCCCTGCCGGACCGTTCATACGAGTCGTACGGGTATGGCAGAACAGGGCGGATCGGTCTCTGCTACCTCGACCTCGACGGCTTCAAGGCGGTCAACGACACCCTCGGCCACCGGGTCGGCGACCGGCTCCTCGCCGCCGTCGCCGCCCGTCTGACGGAGTGTGCGGACAGCGACGGCTACACGCGCAGCGGCGGCCACCTGGTGGCGCGGCTCGGCGGCGACGAGTTCGCGATCCTGGTCGAGGACTCCACCGGCACCGAGCAACTCGCGGACCTGGCACGCTCGGTGCTGTGCGCGCTCCAGGACCCCTTCGACCTGGCCGGCCAGCGGCTCTCGGTCTCCGCCTCGATCGGCGTGGTCGAACGCTCCGCGCACGGGACGACGGCGACCGCCCTGATGCAGGCCGCGGACACCACGCTGTACTGGGCCAAGGCCGACGGCAAGGCCCGCTGGACCCTCTTCGACCCGGAGCGCAACGCCCACCGGATGACCCGGCAGGCGCTCTCCTCCACGCTGCGGCCGGCCGTGGAGCTCGGCGAGTTCGCCCTGGAGTACCAGCCCCTCGTGGAGCTGGCGGACGGGGCGGTGCGCGGGGTGGAGGCGCTGGTGCGCTGGAACCACCCGCAGTTCGGCTCCCTCCCGCCGAATCGGTTCATCGCAATCGCCGAGGAGGACGGCTCCATCGTGGAGCTGGGCCGGTGGGTCCTCCAGACGGCCTGCCGCCAGGCCCGGCAGTGGCAGAAGGACCATCCTCGCGAGCGCCCGATCTTCGTCAGCGTCAACGTGGCGGTCCGTCAGGTCTGGGACTCCGACCTGGTCGCGGACGTCGCGGGCATCCTCGCCGAGACCGGGCTCGCCCCGCACCTGCTCCAGCTGGAGCTGACCGAGTCCGCCGTGATGGGTTCGGCCGGCCGGCCGCTCCAGGCGCTCCAGGCGCTGAGCGACATGGGGGTGCGGATCGCCATCGACGACTTCGGCACCGGCTACTCGAACCTGGCCTATCTGAGCCGGCTGCCCGTCTCGGTGCTCAAGCTCGACGGCTCCTTCGTCCGCGGCTTCCAGGACGAGGAGCACGCCAACCCGGCGGACGAGCTGATCGTCGAGGCGCTGGTGCACCTCGCGCACCGGCTCGGGCTGACCGTCACCGCCGAGTGCGTCGAGACCGCCGGGCAGGCCGACCGGCTGCGCCGGATCGGCTGCGACACCGGGCAGGGCTGGCTGTACTCGCGGGCGGTGACCCCGGACCGGATCGCCGAGCTGATCGGCTCGGAGCCGCTGCCCGTCTAGCCGGCGCCGGGACACGGGCCCGCCGTCGGGGTCACCAGGCACCCGGCACCCGCACCCGCCCTCCGGCATCCGGCATCCGGCACCCGGTCACCGCACCCGCCGCCCGGGCGCCCTGCGCCCGGGCATGGAACTGCCCCCGGCCGGAGGGACATTCCGGGCGGGGGCAGTGGTCATGAGGGGTTCAGCGGGTCAGGCACTCAGCAGGCGCCGAGGTCCTGCCAGACGCCCCACTCGCCGGTGGTGCCGGGGGCCTCGTTCTGCGTCCACCACTTGGCCTTCCACTTGTGGCCGTTGTGGGAGACCTCGTTGCCCGCGTTGTAGATCGTGCCGGCCACGTACGCCGGGGCGGAGCCGCAGCCCGTGGGCGGGGTCGTCGGCGGGGTCGTCGGCGGCGTGGTGGGCGGGGTGGTCGGGGGCGTCGTCGGCGGGGTGGTCGGCGGCGTCGTGGTCGGCGGGGCGGTGGTGCCGCCGAGCGCGGTGTTGATCTGCTTCAGCAGGGTGGCGTTGTCGTCCAGGCCGAGGAGCGAGTACATCATCGCGCCGGCCAGGCCGCGCTGCTTGGCGTAGTCCACGCGGGCCTGGATGGACTTCTGGTTGAGGCCGGTGAAGAACTCGCCGTCCTTGTAGAAGTACGAGGACTTCGACTGGTCGTCCCAGAAGGTGGTGGCGGGGTTGTCGACGATGCCGCCGAGCTCCTTGTAGTGCGCGATGCCGGCCTGCTGGCTCAGCGGGCGGACGTTGGAGCCGCCGGTCGCGGTCTGCGCGAGGCCGTTGGTGGTCCCGGCGGGGACGCCCTTCCAGCCGCGGTAGTAGAACTCGTAGCCCAGGGTCAGCTTGTTGGCGGGGAAGCCGCCGGTGATGCCGTAGGTCGGGTTGCCGTCGATCCAGGAGTCGATGGCCGAGTCGATGCTGTACTTCTCCGTGCCCGGCGCGATCACGTCGGTCGGGTCGTTCGGCGAGGGGTACAGCGGGGACTGGTGGTACGTCGGCCCGTCGCCGTCCCAGGCGCCGTGCATGTCGTACGTCATGATGTTGGCGTAGTCCAGGTACTGACCGATCTTGTCGGTCTCGATGTACTTGATCTTGTCCTGGCCTGCCGGGAGGGCCGAGGTCAGCAGGTACTTCTTGCCGCCGTTGGCCGCGCCGTACTCGTCGAGCTGCTTGCGGAACTCGGCGAGGAGCAGCGTGTAGTTCTGCTTGTCCTCGGGGGCGTAGTGGTTGCCCAGGTGGCCGCCGGAGGAGCCGGGGTACTCCCAGTCGATGTCGATGCCGTCGAAGATGCCGGCCGCCGTGCCCGCGCCGCCGTAGCCGCCCTCGACGGGCAGGTTGCCCTTGATGTACTGGTCGATGCAGGAGGCCACGAACTTCTTGCGGCTCGCGTCCGTCTTGGCCGCGTCGCTGAAGTACTTGGAGTAGGTCCAGCCGCCGAGCGAGATGTTGATCTTCAGGTGGGGGTACTTCGCCTTCAGTTCCTTGAACTGGTTGAAGACGCCCACGATCGGCTGGTCCCACTTGTCGGCGACGCCGTCGACGGAGTCGGCCGCGCTGAAGGACTTCTGGTAGTCGGCGTACGAGTCGCCCGCACCGTCACCCGCGTTGGGGTTGTTGTCGTCACCCGCGGCCTTGTTGGCCTCGAAACAGGTGAGGTTGGTGGGGTGGATGTTGCCGAACGAGTAGTTGATGACGTCCAGCTGGCTCGCGATGCCCCGGGTGTCGAGGTGCTTGGGGTAGAACGCGTTGCCGTAGACGCTCCACTGGTCGTAGTACGCGATGCGCACGTTGCCCGCAGAGGCGGTGGTCGACGAGTCGGCCGCCTGGGCGGAGCCGAGGCCGACCGTCGCGGCGAGCGCGCCGGCGGCGAGGGCCGAGCTCAGGAGCGCGGCGATCAAGGGCTTACGGGGGTGCACGTGCGGCCTCCGATGGGGGGAGTACTGGGTGGTGCCGTACAGGAGCTGAGGAAGTGATAACCGCCGCGTGAACGGCGCGTCAATGGTCTGAACCAGATTGAGGACTAGACCAATTTGAAGGTGAAAGCCCTTGTCAGAGACGTGCAGCACAAAACGGAACCGCCCGCCACCATCGGTGACGAGCGGTTTAAGGTTCACTTAGGACAGATCCGGGGTTCGTTCGAGAGTGAACCAACCGGCCCGCGAAACCGGGGATTCACCCGGCCGAACCCTCCTCGGAATCCGGCAGCACGGGGAGTGCGTACGCGTCGGCGATCAGCTCGTAGCTCCGCAGCCGGGCCTCCCCGCCGTGCGCGTTGGCCGTGATCATCAGCTCGTCCGCGCCCGTCCGCTTGCGCAGGTCGTCGAGGCCCGAACGGACCTCGTCCGGGGTGCCGTACACGACGTTCGCCAGCCAGCTGTCCACGAACTCCCGCTCCGCCGGACTGAATCCGTACGCCTCCGCCTCCTCGGGCGTCGGCACCAGACCGGGCCGGCCCGTGCGCAGCCGCAGCATCGCGAGGGCGCCGGAGAGGACCTGCCGGCGGGCCTGCGCCGCCTCGTCGGCGGCGAGCGCCGAGACGCCGATCATCGCGTACGGGGAGTCGAGGACGGCCGAGGGCCGGAACGAGTCCCGGTAGAGGTCGAGCGCCGGGATCGTGTTCCTGGCCGAGAAGTGGTGGGCGAAGGCGAAGGGCAGGCCCAGCAGGCCGGCGAGGCGGGCGCTGAAGCCGGAGGAGCCCAGCAGCCAGACCGGCGGCCGCCCCTTCGGACCCTGCACCGGTCCGGGCACGGCGTGGATCCGCGCGTACGGGTGCCCGTCCGGGAAGTCGTCGTCGAGGAACCGGGTCAGCTCGGCGAGCTGCTCGGGGAAGTCGTCCGCGCCCTCGTTGAGGGTGTCCGTGCGCCGCAGGGCGGCCGCCGTGGCTCCGTCGGTGCCGGGCGCGCGCCCGAGGCCGAGGTCGATCCGGCCCGGGGCGAACGCCTCCAGGGTGCCGAACTGCTCGGCGATGACGAGCGGGGCGTGGTTGGGCAGCATGACGCCGCCCGAGCCGAGCCGGATGCGCCGGGTGTGGGCGGCCAGGTGGGCGAGGATCACGGCCGGGGAGGAGGACGCGACGCCCGGCATCGAGTGGTGTTCGGCCACCCAGTGGCGGTGGAAGCCGCGCCGCTCGGCGAGCCGGCTCAGCTCGACGCTGGTGGCGAGCGCCTGGGTCGCGGTCCGCCCGCTGCCGACGGTCACCAGGTCCAGTACGGACAGCGGTACGGGCGCGGTCCCCCGCGCCTCTCCTCGAATAGCGTCGGTCACCGTCGGGACCCTCCTCGGCACAGCTGCGGATGCGTCGTCCGGACGGGCGTCCGGACGCGCCCCCGGACCGGAGTCCGGAGACATCAGGGCTACAACAGGAGGGGGTCTCCGCTTATTCCGGGGCCCACCGAGGGTTCTCGGCCACCCGGGGAGCCCCGGCCGGGTCCGCTTCCCCGTAAAAAATCTCCCGTTCGCCACCGGCCGAACGCACGGGCGGGCGCTCTTCCGCACGGCCCTGACCTGAGACTCTCCGCAACACTCATGACGTGGGCATATGCCAGGGTGGTGCGCCCCAGCGTACGGCCCGGATCGTCCGCATCATTCTCGCCAACAGCCGCCCCGTAAACGGTGCTTGGCGGCTATCGTGGTACGAAAGCTTGCGGTCACAACCTGGTAGGGGGAAACCGTGGCGCTGAAGCCCGAGCCCACCGCGCCGTTCCACTCGGTGCAATACGCCCTGCGCGTCCTCGAGACGGTGTCACGGCACGGTGGCGGAGTGACGGACGTCCAGATCGCCCGCGAGACCGGCCTGCCCGTCGCCCACCTGTCGTCGCTCCTCCTCATGCTCCGGCGCGAGGGGTACGTCGAGCAGGTCGCCGACGGCGCGTACGTGATCGGGGACTCCCTCGTCCTCCTCGGCTCCGGCCTGACCCGCCGCGAAGCCCTGGAGGCCAAGCTCCAGGAGACCCTGACCGAACTCCGCGACTCCGTCGGCGCGGCGGTCTACATCAGCCGGTACATCGACGGCGAGGTGAAGATCACCCAGTTCGCCGACGGCCCGCGCACACCCAAGGTCAACGAGTGGGTCGACTTCCGCTCGGCGGCGCACGCCAGCGCGGTCGGCAAGTGCCTGCTCACCCAGCTCGACCAGAACGGCCGGCGGGACCACCTCTCCCGGCACAAGATCGCCCGGCTGACCTCCCGGACGATCACCAGCGAGCGGATCCTCTTCTCGAAGCTCGACAGCCAGCCGGCCACCGTGCCCGTCCTCGACCTCCAGGAGTACGCGGTGGGCACGGTCTGCGCCGCCGTCCCGCTGACGGCGGGCTCCGCCGTGGGCTGCCTGGCGCTCTCCCTGCCGATCGAGCACGCCCACCGGCTGCGTGCGGCGGCCGACACGCTCAACCGCAGGGCCGCTCCGGTGGTGCTCTCGCTGGCGATCTGAGGACACGGAGGAACCCGGTCCCGCGGGGTGGTCGGAAGCACCCCGCGGGACCGGGTAGTATTTTCTCTGTCAGCAGGCGCCGCTAGCTCAGTTGGTTAGAGCAGCTGACTCTTAATCAG